>NZ_JAGYGU010000015.1:0-100762 GCF_018991255.1 Lactiplantibacillus sp. 30.2.29
ATTGATTTTCAATGAGTGAAATTAGCAAGAATAGAAGTGGTCCTAAATATAACCACGCTAGCAAAATAATTGAAAAAGATACTATCAACTTTCCAATCAACTTATTTTTGTACTTGGAAAAGAATATGGTGATATATTTGTACACAGCTAATCCAAACCAAAAGGAAAGCAAATAAATTAATATAGTAATGCTAAGAAGAAAAGGAAATTTCAAAGTAAGAGATATACTTGTCAGATGAAATACCCGTGTTATGTGAAATATTCCAACAATAAGTAGAGATAGAACAAATATAACAATATTTTTTTTGAATCCTCGTAAATCCCATATTAGCGCGAGGATTGTTTCTGCTTTATCATAATAAGAGATATTTGTCTTTGATAATATTGATTTGAAAGTATCACTTGAAAATTCCTCATTGGCAACAATCATAGCAGCAGGCATAGCGAAAATAATTGCTATCCAACTGATAAATATTAACATATGGGCCTCCATAAATCTTTGTTTGATTATTTGTAAAATTGAGCGATCATTGTGTATCTAACTTTTTGAACAATATAGCCCAATCAGCGACTCACCGAACTAGTCCCATCATTATAATTCAGGGTCATTCCAGGCTGAACATTGAAGATATAAACGTTAAAACTAACGGCGTTGCTGCCAACTGATTGACCACGCATTTGAACACCACGGGCTAACAATTCGTTGCCCCTGAAAATTGGGGTTACTTGGTAGCGGACGTAGTTATTGGGACTGGCTTTCAAATAGTCCGCGACTTGGTCTTCGTAAGTCGTCATTTCGGGGTCGTTCAAGGTGCGAGTTCCGGTCATCAGATTTTTGATGTTATTATTTTGCCCAGTCAACTGGTAACCAATCAAGTGACTGCGATTATAGAGCCAGCCGCTGCTGATTCGTTTATTATGCCAGCCAGTTGGTTGGACGTTGAGCGCCTCACGTTCGGCCTTAGGCATCAGCGATTGGTTGAGTAGGGCGTTGGCAGCCGTGACCCGGTTCAGTTGGTCTAAGTCACCGTATTTTTGCCAAGCGCCGCGGCTGGTACTGAGGTCGTCACGACTAAACGCCGGCTGATTTTGATTGACGGTGATCGTCTGTTGACCCGCGTAGGCTTTGTTGGCCAACGCTGCGTGACTTGGATTACTTCCGGTAGTGGTGGTTGCGGCCGTTTTGGACGTTGCACCAGCTTGTTGGTTCTTTTTCTTCTGATTATCGACTTGTGTTTTGTCTTTTGATAATTGCTTGGCAGCTTGCTTTAGGCTACTAGCAGAGGCCGAGTTCGCTTCTTGAAGCGTCGTCAATTTTTGATCATTGGTTGCGGTAACTAGGTGCGTTTTGGTGACGGTCTTGGTTTTGACTGTCAGTTGTGCCTGCTTTCCCGGTAGACTAAAGATCCCGATACTGACGAGCAATAAGAGTAGCGCTGGCCAACCGTGTCGCCACCATTGCCGCCCGGGATAATGGCGATAACTCCGCCAACCCCAGTAGATTGCGGCCAATAAAATAAGTGTTCCGATGATTCCCAATGTGCTTCCCCCTAACGTAGTGACTTGCGGTAGCCAGCAGCTTGTGCTTCGGCTTCTGTACTAAAATAAACCGCATTTTTACCCGCCATCCGGTAGTTTTGCCCCGTTTCAACGTGGTAAATCTTTGAATTGCGGTTACCGACGATGCGGCCCGTTTGCGCAGTGTTGGTATCGCCCGAGGTCCGGTTGGCATGGCTGGTCTGAGTGGAAGCAGTCTGGCTTTGGGCCGTTTGTTTGGATTCGCGCGCAGCTTCGGATGCAGCTTTGGACTGTGACTCCGATGCGGCTACGGCAACGCTGGCAGCGGATTTGGACGCCGCACGTGAAGAAGCTTTGACCGCAGAGGTGGAACTTGCGAGTTGGTCAGATTGTGAATCAGCCTGACTAGCGGCCAGTGAGAGTTGCTTTTCGCTTGAGCTGAGTGCCTTAGCTGATGCGGCGTTTGCTCGACTAGCTGCGCGTGCTTTGGCCCAAGCAGTCTTGTTGGCCTTAGTCCGTTTCGTGACGCGGACCACCTGCGTTTTGGTGCTGGTCTGCTTGGCAGAATCTTGTGCAGTCGTGGTGCAGCCCGTTAAAATGAATAAACTCGCAAAGATAATTGCAAGCTGTTTAGCATGGTGCATGTGTGTCTCCCCCTTGGTAAGTATATAAATATTATTATACAGAAACGGTAACCGCTGGTAAAGACGACTTGGCTATCAGAATACTAGTGGACTGCGGTTTGGAGAATCAGGTGGCTTGCTTGAGGATGGATGAGTGTTGCAAATTGCTGGTAAAGTCCGGCGGTTCAGCTTAAAGTTAGTAATGTGAAATTATTAGTTCAATCGGGCACTCGGACGCCGTAAAACGCCGATAACGGTTGTATAAACAGGCTAAGATTGCGATAATAGGAACAAACAGACCAGATGGGGGAATTTTTTTGAAGGCAAGGTTACAGAAAATCGGGGCGGCAATCAATAAACGCATGGGGATCATTAAGGCGCTGTTTGTGTTCTCCGTCCTGTTATTTGTGATTTCAGAAGTCGGCAAAATCGCGAAGGAGGTCAGCGGTGCGCAGTTGGCGACCGCACTGGCTTCGCAAAGTTGGTGGCATCTATTGAGCATGGTCGTGATTGGGATTGTTGCCGTCACGCCAATGCTGACATACGATGTGATGATTACGAAGTTTTTGCCCAATCACTATTCATTGGGCTATATTCTAAAAGCGGGGTGGATCACCAATACCTTTACGAATATTGGTGGCTTTGGTGGCGTGCTGGGTGCGTCCTTGCGCGCTAACTTTTATAACCGTGAAGCGACTAAAAAACAAATCGTATTTGCAATTTCTAAAATCGCGTTATTTTTGGTCTCGGGCCTATCACTGTACTGTATGATTTCGCTGGTCCTAGTTTATGGCTTCGGCATTGGTCAAATGTATGGGACTTACTGGATTTGGCTCGTCGGTGGGGCCTTGTATTTTCCAGCCATTTTTATTTTCACCCGGGTCAATGATTCGGAATTTTTTGATGGCTTGACACTAGGTAATGTCGTGCGCTTATTGAGTGGCTCATTTGGTGAATGGACCGGCTGCGTACTGTTCTTCCTGTTGATTGGGAACTTTATGGGACTGCCAATCGATTTTGCGGCAGTCGTCCCGTTATTCGTGATTGCCTCGGTCGTTGGTGAGGTTTCAATGGTGCCCGGCGGAATCGGCTCGTTTGACGTCTTCATGATTTTTGGCCTGGCAGCGGTCGGCGTTTCGCGCCCAGATGCCGTCGCCTGGCTGTTGTTCTATCGATTATTCTACTATATTATTCCGTTTGCCATTGGGCTAGTGCTATTCGTCCATGATACGGGACATCGGCTCAACGTTCGATTGGCAGGGATTCCTAAGCAAGCCTTGCAACGGGGCGCTCAGATGGTCTTGACGGTCTTTCTGTACGTCTCTGGCTTCTTGATGCTGCTCATGTCGACGGTCCCCAACTTCGCGTACAATAATAAACTGTTCTTGCAGTTCTACCCGTACACGTTCTTTTTCATTAACCAAGCAAGTAGTATCATCATGGCGTTTCTACTAATTGGGGTCGCGTTGGGAACGGCCGGACGGGTCAAAAAGGCGTTTTGGCCGACCGTGATCGTTCTGCTGGTCGCAATTTTGAATACGATTCGCTGGTTAGTCGTCTATGATGCAATTTCCATGAAATTTATTATTTTCCTAGTCATTATTCTGGCGTTAGTAGCACTGTCACGGCACGCCTATTATCGCGACCGGATGGCCTTTTCGTGGGGGCAAACGTTGTGGGTTGGTTGTGTCTACGTCGTGACCTTCGTGTTGTACACGATCGTGGGGGTCTACAACGCGCCGCAGATCCATCACCGGCACGCGGTTCCCGAAGCACTATTCTTCCCGTCACAGAAGCTCTGGTTATTTGGGGTGCTGGGACTCGTCCTGGCTGCCATGATTTTAGTTTTGATGTATCGATATTTTGCCAGCGGTCACAACCAGCGTTTACAGCAAACCGTGGATGCCGCGCGGGTCAAGCAGGTCATCGACAACTATGGTGGTAATGAAATTTCACATTTAGCTTACTTGAATGATAAGTTAGCTTACTATTACCAAGTTGATGGCCAAGACCAACTCATCTTCTTGTATCAGCTCAAGGCGGATAAATTAATTATCATGGGTGAGCCGTTTGGCAATCAGGCGGTGCTCCAGGCGGCGCTTGAACAATTGCTAGACGATGCCGATAGTGATGGCTGTTCGCTGGTATTTTATGAAATCAACGAGACGCTGACGATGCGGCTGCATGAGATGGGCTTTGACTTCATCAAAACGGGTGAGGAAGGTCATGTTAAACTAGCTGATTTTAGTCTGGCTGGTAAACGGCTCCGCGGTGAACGCGCGTTAATGAATAAATTTGCGCGTGATCAGTATGAGTTTGCGGTCTTGCAACCACCGTTTAGCGCAGAAGTCATGGCCGAGCTGCGGGCCGTTTCAGACAGTTGGCTAGCCGGTGAGACGGAAAAAGGCTTCTCGTTGGGCTTCTTTGATGAGTCCTACTTGAATCAGGCGCCCATCGCCGTCGTGTATGATCCTGAGCACCGGATTGTTGCTTTCGCCAACATCATGCCGCAGGGGAATCATCAGACGACCTCGATCGACTTAATGCGTTCAAGTAAGGCCGCACCATCCGGCATCATGGATACGGTGTTCGTGCACTTGTTTGAACAGGCGCGTGATGACGGCTATGCCTATTTCAATATGGGAATGGCGCCATTATCCGGCGTCGGCGTCTCCCGGTATAGTTTTATTCAAGAAAAGATTGCCCATTTGATTTATGAGTACGGGTACCAACTATACGGGTTCCAAGGGCTACGTTCTTATAAGGAAAAATATGTGACGGATTGGGCGCCGAAGTACATCGCCTACCGTAAACGCAATTCACTGATTTTCACCATCCTCCAGTTGCTGCAGGTGGTAAATACGCGGGTGCATAAATCTGGTCAACGCCGACCAGTGTGGTTATTCAAACGGTTGAAATAATTGAATGGGATGCGTCGTTGCTAGCAGTGACGGCGTGTCTTTTTTTAGGACGGCCGCTGTTCACTCGGATACGTCGGTGCCGCAATCTGTCAATACCAGGGGTGGTCATGGGGACGTTCGTAAATGAGGATCCTAAGTAAAAATTGATGGCAAAAATAATGATTGCACCAAAGCCCGATGTAACAGGTTGTAACACGATAGTTGCTCGACTTTTAGCGAGGCTTGCCGGTATGCTGAACTTGATAACAGAAAGGATTTGATGAATTGGAATTAGGGCCAGCGTTAAAACAGCAACGAGAGTCGTTAGGGTTAACCCAACAAGTATTGGCAGACCAATTACACGTGACCCGACAGACGGTTTCACGTTGGGAAAATGGCAGTACGTATCCCAACTTAGATACCTTGGTCGAATTGAGTGACCGTTTGAACATCTCATTAGATAAGCTACTTAAATCTGAGGAAGTCCCCGTAGTGCCGGTGGTTCATCAGATCAGTCGGGATGTACAGCTGAAACGGCGCTATTTACGTAGTTTGATTGTCATCATCAGTATGCTGGTTTTATTAGCCAGTTTATTCGGCTTGCTAAGTTGGGGCCATCGAAATCAGATTGAGATGATCGACCGCGTGAATCCGTTTTTAAGCACGAAACTTGGCTATGGTATTTTGCCAACTAAAGTGACGGGGATGGCCGATACGTACGTGTCAGATGATTCCTTGGGCAACGGAGAGTGGTTGAAGTTCTACTCGGGGCAACCGACTAAGTCTGCTCGGTGGGTGCTAGTTAAACACAAGGGATCGTACGTCAGTGCCGTTCGGGTGATCCGCCGCAATCAGATTCCACTCGTCATGCGGGAACAGGCCGGGTCGATCTATCTCAAGTATCATCAGAAAACGGATGGCCCACGCGCTAGTTGGAAATTTTGGGATTGACTATGAATCGGTGGCGGTATTTCCGCTTGATGACACGCGCCCAGATTTAGCCCCATCAACACAACTTCCCACACAACAAAAGACCCGACGCACCGTCTTTCAATTAGACGTGTACGTCGGGTCTTTTGGTTGTCATTGCGTCGTAGCGCCACGCGAATAATGGTATGGCGCGTGACTTAATTCGTATATTTAGGCGGTAGGACGTGTTTAAAATGCTGGAAGCCGTCGAAGATTTCGTCCAAATCATGACCATTAATAAACAGGTCAAGGTTTGCTTCTGGTGCAAAGCCCAAATCGGCGGTCTTTTGCAGCATATTGACTAGGTCATCGTAAAAGCCGTCAATGTTGTAAAGGGCGATTGGCTTTTGATGGATGTCCATCTGACTCCATGAGAGCATCTGCAGGAATTCTTCAAACGTTCCGAAGCCGCCGGGTAAGACAATGAATGCGTCAGCGAGATGCAACATTTTTTCTTTCCGTTCCGTCATCGTGCGCGTTTCGATGAACGTCGTCACTTCTTTAAAAGCGAGTTCGCGTTCGACGAGAAAGTGGGGAATGATACCAATCACGCGCCCACCAGCCGTCATGGTTGCTTTGGCGACTTTCCCCATCAGGCCATGGTCACCCCCACCATAGACCAGTTGATAATCATTGGCAGCGAGGTATTTGCCTAGCGCGACCGTCTTATCACTAAAAGCTTGGTCCAAACCAGAGTTGGACCCACAAAAGACACAAATATTATGAATTGCCATTTGAAACGACCCCCAAAATAAATTTTCCTAGCAAAAATGCGACTCGCTACCGAGCCGCATTTTAATTAATAACACCGTGATACCAACTAACAACGTTCGTACTGACGAGACGTTTTAGTCGTCTGGTTCACCAATATCGTAGTCGGTATCTTGCATGGCTTCAACTTGACCTAACCGATAACCATTCCCAACTTGTGAGAAGAAGTCGTGGTTAGAAGTCCCCGTTGAGATCCCGTTCATGACGACTGGGTTAACGTCTTCGGCCGTATCTGGGAAGAGGGCGTCTTGACCCAAGTTCATCAAGGCTTTGTTGGCGTTGTAACGACTGAAGGTCAAAACTTCATCTGACCAGCCAATTTGATCGTAAACGAGGTGCACGTAGTTTTCTTCGTTTTCGTAAAGCTTGTAGAGGAAGTCGAACATCCAGTCTTTGAATTCGGCTTGTTGCTTTTCGGAACGGTTCTTGAAGCCTAATTGGAACTTGTAACCAATGTAAGTGCCATGAACACTTTCGTCCCGTAAAATCAATTTGATGATTTCGGCGACGTTTGGTAATTGGTTATGACCCAAGTAATATAGCGGTGTGTAGAAACCGGAATAGAACAGGAACGTTTCCAAGAAGACGTTCGCCACTTTTTGCTTCAATGGGTCTTCATCGATATTATCGTAAAGCTTGTAGATCCATTGGGCCTTAGTTTGCAGGAATTCTTCACTGTCACTCCAGTCGAAGATTTCGTTGATTTCGTCAGGCGTATTCAACGTTTCAAAAATCGTTGAGTAACTCTTTGCGTGGACCGATTCCATGAATTGAATGTTATTCAAAACGGCCGTTTCGTGAGACGTTAAGACGTTTCGCCGAAGTGCTTGCAAGCCATCTTGTGATTGTAAGGTGTCAAGCAGTGTTAACCCGCCGAACACGTGTCCAACCACCCAACGATGGTCGTCATCTAATTCACGCCAGTCTGCCATATCGTTGGAGACCGGAATCCGGGTATCTAACCAGAATTGTTCCGTTAGTTTTTCCCAGGTACTTTTATCAATTGCATCTGAAACTTGCTCCCAGTTAATTGCCTTATAGTTGCCATTACTGAGCAGTTTTTGGTAGTAAGCCAAGTCTGTTGCCATTTGTTATCCTCCTAGAGATCTAAGATACTAGATTACGCAGCTTTCACATTCATTTACGCCAACTTCACCATCATCGTCGGTAAAGGTCCGGATGTAGTAAATGGACTTAATCCCTTTATGATAGGCGTAGTTCCGTAAAATGTTCAAGTCCCGCGTGGTCATCTTATCAGTGCGACCATCTTTCCATTCGTATAAGCCAGCTGGAATCGTTGAACGCATGAAGAGTGTCAAACTCATCCCTTGATCAACGTGTTGCTGAGCAGCCGCGTAAACGTCGATGACTTTGCGCATATCTGTATCATATGCTGACTTATAATAACCAATTGTATCATTAGATAGGTAAGGAGCGGGATAATAAATCTTACCAATTTTCTTTTCTTGCCGTTCTTCGACCCGATTGATGATTGGGTGCAAGCTAGCGGTCGTATCATTAATGTAAGAAATCGAGCCGTTTGGAGCGACTGCCATCCGGTTTTGGTGGTAAAGGCCATCGCGCATAACAGCTTCCTTGAGGGCTTCCCAATCTGCTTTGGTTGGAATGAAGATGCCATCAAAGAGGGCGGCCGTCTTGTCATATTTCGGTTGCCAATCTTGAGTCGTGTACTTGTCGAAGTAAGTCCCATCCGCGTACTTCGACTTTTCAAAGTTAACGAAAGTTTCGTGGCGTTCACGAGCGATTTCGTTAGAAGCTTTCAGTGTCCAGTAGTTTAAGAGTAGGAAGTAGATGTTCGTGAAGTCGACAGCTTCCTTGCTCCCATATTCCATATGGTTCTTGGCGAAGTAGGCGTGCAGCCCCATCGCACCCAAACCAATCGTATGAGCCTGATGGTTTCCTTTTTGAATCGAAGGCACAACGTCGACGTTGGAGTGGTCAGTGACAAACGTCAAGGCCCGCACCATCGCTTCAACGGAGTGACCAAAGTCAGGGGAAGCCATTAAGTTAACGATATTCGTTGAACCCAGGTTACAGCTGATATCGGTACCGAGTTTTTCATATTGTTGTTGATCGTTGATCAGTGATGGTGTTTGGACCTGCATCACTTCAGAACATAAGTTACTCATGACGATTTTGCCATCGATTGGATTGTCGCGGTTAGCCGTGTCCACGTTGACGACGTATGGGTAACCAGATTCTTGTTGTAACTTACTGATTTCATTTTCAAGGTCACGTGCCTTGATCTTAGTCTTACGGATGTTCGGGTTTTGGACCATGTTGTCGTATTCCTTAGTGATATCGACGTATGAGAATGGGACCCCATATTCACGTTCGACCCCGTAAGGACTAAATAGGTACATGTCAGCGTCCGCCTTGATTAGTTCATAGAACTTATCAGGAACGGTCACACCGAGTGACAACGTCTTTAACCGAATCTTTTCATCGGCATTTTCCTTCTTAGCAGAGAGGAAAGAAATGATGTCTGGATGGAAGACACTGAGGTAAACGACCCCGGCACCTTGGCGTTGTCCTAATTGATTGGAGTATGAAAAACTATCTTCCAATAACTTCATGACTGGAACGACACCACTAGCAGCGCCATCGATATGCTTGATGGGATCGCCGGCACCGCGCAAGTTGCTGAGGTTGATACCGACCCCGCCACCGATTCGTGATAATTGGAGTGCGGAGTTGATGGTCCGGCCAATTGAGTTCATGTCATCCGTCGACTGAATCAAGAAGCAAGAAATCAATTCGCCCCGCCGCGCACGACCAGCGTTTAAGAAGCTCGGTGTTGCCGGTTGGTAACGTTGATGAATGATTTCGTCAGCCAAATCCATGGCAAGACCTTCGTCACCGTCCGCAAAGTAGAGGGCGTTCATTGCGACCCGGTCGATGAAGTTTTCCAAGTAGTAGTCGCCATCGTCAGTCTTTAACGCGTATTGGGCGTAAAACTTGTAGGCGGCCATAAATGTCTTGAAATGGAAATCTTGGGACCGCAAGTAATCGTAAAGCTTTTCAATGAAGCTAAAATCATATTTGTCGATGGCAGGGGTTTCCAAATAGTCGTGTTCACGTAAGTAGTCAAACCGGGCTTTGAGACTATCAAAGGTCATCGTGTTGGGCTTAACGTTTTGTTCAAGGAAGGCCGCGAGTGCATCTTGGTCTTTATTGAGTGGAATCTGATTATTAACGGGAATATTGATCTCATTATTCAAGTCATAATACGTGACGTCTTTTAAATCTTTTAAGGTCATAAGGAATCCTCTTTCTACAATATAATAATAGTGACTGGCAAAATCGACGACCCACAATCATCGTCCAACTGATTGTGGGTCGTTCATGATATTTTGTAAGACAAACCAGCTATGTAACCACGCAAAAAAGCGCGGGTAAACTAGACAGCTAATTGTTTTAAAGCATCGGGACGGAAGCCAGAAATACTGTCTTCGCCATTGATCTCAACAACGGGAACTGCTTGGAAGCCTTGATCTTTCAAGTAATCCACGTATTCAGGATTCGTGTTGATATTCTTTTCTTCAAAGGCGATATTGTGCGCAGTGAGGAACTTCTTAGTCATCTTGCATTGCATGCAGTTGTTTTTAGTAAATACGGTAACTTTTTTCATCTTTCATCATCCTAACTCGTTTTTCTGATAAATTTAGTATACAACATGTGGTGAAAAAAACAATCAAAAAACACAACATCTAGGGTGTGGTAAAAATCACAAACCCCAGATGTTGTGTCAGTGTCAGCCTTTAACCGACGAAAAGTTTTTTTAAATTATTTGTGGTTCACTCGTTGAATCAGTTATCATAGATATAGACCAGAAATTCAGAGGAAAATAAATATGACCAACTATTATTATACACACAATCCGGATATTGTGCATGATGAAAAGCAGTGGAATTTTGAAATTTTTAATCACCAATTTAAATTTACAACGGACAACGGCGTCTTCTCTAAGCGGACCGTCGATTACGGCTCGCGGACGCTACTAGCGGCCTTTGACGCTACCGATTTACCGGATGGGCCGATTCTTGATTTGGGGACCGGCTACGGGCCAATCGGGATGGCGTTAGCGTATCAGTCGCCAGAACGGACTGTCGATATGGTCGACGTCAACGAATTAGCATTGAGTCTGGCGCGAAAAAATGTCGCCTTAAATGGGATCACCAACGTTAATATTTTTACGTCGGATGTCTATGAGCAGGTTACGGCGACCAACTATGCGGCCATTGTGACGAACCCGCCAGTGCGCGCGGGCAAGGCCGTCGTTGATGCAATGTTGAGCGGGGCTAGTTCAAGACTCGCTGTGGGCGGAACCCTGACCGTTGTCTTACAGAAGAAGCAGGGGGCGCCCTCTGCGAAGAAGTTGATGCAGGCCACTTTTGGTAATTGTCAGATTATTAAAAAGGATAAAGGCTACTATATATTGCAGAGTGTAAAGGAGGGATAGTCGTGGCAGAACCAACAGCGGAAGACTGGATGCAAGAAGCGTTGCATGAAGCGCGGATGGCTTACCTGATTGGTGAAGTCCCAATTGGTGCCGTGATCGTGCACCAGGGTGAAATCATTGGCCGCGGCCATAACTTGCGGGAGCATGGTCAAGATGCCACGATGCATGCTGAAATCATTGCGATTCAAGAAGCTTGCGAGTATTTGCATAGTTGGCGTCTAGAAGACTGCCAACTCTATGTGACTTTGGAGCCTTGCTTGATGTGCAGTGGCGCGATCATCAATGCCCGAGTACCAGAACTTTACTTTGGTGCGCGGGATCCGAAAGCCGGCGCCGTCCGTAGTTTGTATCAAGTCATGGATGATACGCGTTTGAATCATCAGGTGACGGTCCATGAGCGCATTCTAGCACGGCCAGCGGGTGAGATGCTGGAAAACTTCTTCCGTGACATTCGGAAACGCAAGAAAGCGGCGAAGAAAGCTCGCCGAGCAGCTGCCGAAAAAAATTAAGCGGATGGCTGGTAATTATCAGAAAAATCATGTATTATAGTATTTGCCGCAAGGCCAAAAGGCAAGGGTGGATTTACGAATCGTGTCAGGTCCGGAAGGAAGCAGCACTAAGTTTGCTTCATCTTGTGCCTTTTGTTTTTATGAAATGTAACAGCTCTTAGCCATTCGGTTGAGAGCTTTTTATTTAACCTAACTGGCTTTTACGGCCGATGCTTGGATGACGACTTGTCGTGCACACTGAGTTGAGGTCGCATTCACATACAGATGGTATTAATATAGTAATGTAACATTCGTTGTGTCGGTGATTGTTCAGCATTAACGCTGATTAAAACGTGCCAGTTGGTGGATTCTTGTTCGTCAGCCGGTATGCGCCTTAGTCCGACTTCTTGAGCCGACTGACGAACCACAAGCCAATGATTTTTTAATAACAAAACATAAATATGACTGATGTAAGAAAGGAAGAATCGCATGTATCGGGCACTATATCGGGTTTGGCGTCCCCAACGCTTTGATGAAATCGTCGGGCAACAAATGATTACCCAGACGTTAAAAAATGCCATTATGACCCACCAGACGAGCCATGCGTATCTGTTTACAGGTCCCCGGGGAACTGGGAAGACGTCGGCAGCTAAAATCTTTGCGAAGGCCATCAACTGTCACCATCTGGTTGACGGGGAGCCGTGCAATGAATGTGAGACGTGTACGGCGATCACCAAGGGGCAGTTGAACGATGTCATCGAAATCGATGCTGCTTCCAATAACGGGGTCGAAGAAATTCGTGATATCCGTGATAAGGCCAAGTACGCACCAACCCAGGCGGATTATAAAGTCTATATTATTGATGAAGTCCACATGTTGTCGACCGGGGCGTTCAACGCACTGTTGAAGACGTTGGAAGAACCGCCGGCAAACGTCATCTTCATTTTAGCCACTACCGAACCACATAAGATTCCGTTAACGATTATTTCGCGGACCCAGCGTTTTGACTTTCGGCGGATCACGGCCAAGGATAGTTATGATCGAATGGTCTACATCCTGAATGAAAAAGACGTGACCTACGATGAAAAAGCGCTGCGTGTGATTGCGGCGGCCGCTGAAGGTGGGATGCGGGATGCATTGAGTATCTTAGACCAAGTGATTTCCTTCGGGGATAATACGGTCACCTTAGATGATGCGTTGATGGTCACGGGGAGTGTCACCAAGCAGTTACTTGCCAATTATGTGACGCAGGTGACGCACCACGAGACCAAGCCGGCCTTGGAGACGATGCGCGAAATCTTACAAGAAGGTAAAGATGCGAACCGCTTCATCGAAGATTTGATTAGTTATACGCGAGACGTGTTACTCTATCAACAGGCCCCTGAAATGGTCGACAGTGTGGCCATGGGTGAAGATGATCAACAGTTTGAGGCTTTTGCCAAGGAAATCGACGCCGAAGTCTTGTATCAGATGGTCAAAACACTGAATGATATTCAGCAGCAGATGCGGTTCACGACGCATCCCGACGTTTACTTGGAAGTTCTGACGGTCAAACTCGCGCAGTTGGATGGTCAAACGGCAACTGCTCAGCCAGCGACAACTACCGCGGCCGTCAATCCAGAAGATCCAACAGTGCACAAGCTCGCACAACAAGTTGAACAACTGCAAAATGAAGTTAAAACGTTGCGAACGCAAGGTGGTGGGAATACTAAACCTGCGCCAGCGAAACCGCGTACGAGCAGTGGCCCAGTTGTTAAAAAGGTCAACGTTAGCCAAATCTATCCGATTTTGGGTGCGGCGACCAAGAATGACTTGTTGAAGGTTAGAGACGTTTGGACCGACTTGATGAATATCTTGAGTGTGACCCAACGTGCGCTGATGCACGTTGCTCAGCCGGTTGCTGCGAGTGCGGATGGCGTTGTAGTTGCCTTTGATTACGCGTTCGTTTATCAAAAGGCGATCGATGACCAGACACTGATTGATGCACTCGGTAATGGATTGGACCGCTTGATGGGTCAAGCACCTAAGATCGTGTGTGTACCTAAGGAGCAATGGCCGCAGATTCGTAAGGATTACTTGGCGACTCATCAGCCAGGGGGTGCCACTCCTGAGAAGCAGGCACCGGCCAAAGCACCCGTTGTTGAAGAAGCGAAGAACATGTTTGGCGACCTAGTCGAGGTTCAGCCAGACTAACCATGAAAGGAACTGATAATTATGATGCGTGGAATGGGAAATATGCAAAATATGATGAAACAAATGAAAAAGATGCAGGCACAAATGACGGCCGAACAAGCTGCTCTAAATGAACAGACGTTTACCGGGTCAGCGCCTGACGACATGGTCAAAGTGACCTTCACTGGCGACAAGAAGATGCAAGATATCACGATTAACCCCGACGCCGTTGATCCAGACGATGTCGACATGTTACAAGACTTGGTCTTAGCCGCAGTCAACGACGCGCTGACTAAGGTCGATGACCAGACACAGAGCACGATGGGCAAGTATACTAAGGGATTACAGTAAAAACGAGGTAAGCACATGCAGTATCCAGAACCAATTGCGAAGTTGATCGATAGTTACATGAAGTTGCCCGGCATTGGGGGCAAGACGGCGACACGGCTGGCGTTCTATACGATTGATATGAACGGTGATGATGTCACCGAGTTCGCTAAGTCGCTGATTGCGGCCAAACGGGACCTGCATTTTTGTAGTATTTGTGGCAATATCACTGAAGATGATCCGTGTGTGATTTGTAAGGACAAGTCGCGCGACCAGAGCACTGTGCTGGTGGTGGAAGAAGCCAAGGACGTCATGGCAATGGAAAAAATCAAGGAATATAACGGGTTGTATCACGTGCTGCATGGCGTGCTTTCGCCAATCGACGGTAAGGGCCCGGAAGATATCAACATTGCCAGTTTATTGAAACGGCTCCAGCAAAATGAAGCCATCAAAGAAGTCATCATCGCGACCAACGCCACGCCTGAGGGTGAAGCCACTGCGATGTATATTTCACGACTAGTTAAGCCCGCCGGCATCAAAGTAACGCGGCTGGCTCACGGGTTATCGGTCGGCAGCGATATTCAGTATGCGGATGAAATGACCCTGTTTAAGGCGGTTGAAGGTCGCCAAGAGATGTAATTCGGAGGTGTTAGTATGTTTAAACGTAAACAGAAGATCAAGCACCCCAAAGCAACGTATGATGAACAATTATTGACGACGTTGAATGCGGCCAAGGTCGACTGGGACCGCGCCAAGCAGAACCAAGAGGCGGTCTACGACAACAATACGAGTGAACTCGTCACTCAGACTGCGTTAGCGCGCGCCAAGTACTTGTATCTCTACCGTGAAGCGCGGTTACGGCAAGTCCATGGACAGACGATTCAGCGCTCGGTGATTGATAAGTAGTCGACTTAAAAAGTCGTGCCAACATAAAAACGCATTTCGCTGATACCCGTCAGTGGAATGCGTTTTTTATTAGCTGATAGTATGTCATTGTCAGGACGGCAAGTTTGAATGGATTTGATTTGAAGCGTGAACTCATATAAATTGCTGAGTTAGCGGTGATTTGATTTTTGAGTCATGGCTATCACGTTGCCCGCGATATTGCCGAAACGTGTTGGGGGCAGATTGGGACTTCAGGTTTGTTACGCCAGAGCGCCAAGCGGAAATACACTACTTAACGCTCTAGCTAGGCTAATTCTCAGTCCCAACCCGCCTGAGCCTCGCACTCTGAGCATTACTAACTATCAGTAATTAACTTAATAAATCGTCAAAACCACAATTGGTAGTAGCTATCGCCCCAAAAATCGGTCAAAAAATACCCTCACTAGTGGTAACCGGATTAGACAGGCCTCCCAAAATCAAGTACAATTGCTACATATAAGAAAATAGATGGGATTGGGAATGTTGACAGGAAAATTAGTTACTTTTGAAGGGCCAGATGGTGCCGGTAAAACGTCAGCTTTAAACGCGATTGTGGCACAGTTACAGCCGCAATTAGGGGATCGCTTAGTCGTGACGCGTGAACCGGGCGGTAATCAAATCTCAGAAGCGATTCGGAACATTATTTTGGATCGTAACAATACGGCAATGGATGACCGCACGGAGGCTTTATTATATGCGGCCGCGCGCCGGCAACACATTGTTCAAACGATTCAACCCGCATTAGACCGCGGTCAACTAGTCTTATGTGACCGCTATCTCGACAGTTCTGTGGCTTATCAAGGTGCTGGCCGTGAAATCGGTGAACAGGCCGTTTATGACATGAACCAGTTTGCGACCAAGGGATTAACGGCGGACTTAACGTTGTACTTTGACGTTGACGCCGCGGTCGGATTGAACCGGATTCAACAACATCGACAAAATGAAATCAATCGTTTGGACGTAGAAGCCCTCAGCTTTCATCATCGTGTCCAAGCAGCATACTTACAATTACTGGCTGATCATCCGGAGCGCATTAAGCGCATCGATGCCAGTCAACCATTAGAAGAAGTCGTCACGCAAGCCATTCAAATCATGACGACGAAGTTACCAACTTACATGGCTACCGAGGGAGGGGAACGCGAATGAAATTAATTATTGCAATCGTCCAAGATAAGGACAGTAACCGGTTAAGCAGCCAATTTATCGAAGCCAACGTCCGCGCAACAAAGCTTTCAACGACTGGTGGTTTCTTGCGTTCAGGAAACACCACCTTTATGATTGGGATTGAAGACGAACGCGTCGATGAAGTTTTGGCGATGATTAAAGAGACTAGTCATGCGCGTGAGCAATTCATGACACCACCCGTTAACTTAGACGTGACGATGGACGGCGCGTCCGCCTATCCAGTCGAAGTCCAGGTCGGCGGGGCCACGGTCTTTGTCTTACCAATCGAACAATTTCATCAATTTTAATGGGTCGATTTTAACGTTTAACTTTAATGAAGGATGATGATTAATGGCAACCGATTCATTTGCGCAAACGTTGACTGCCAAACAACCCCGTTTGTTGGCGGCATTTAAACACATTATTGCCCAGAACCATCTCGCACACGCGTATTTGTTTGCGGGCATGGAGGGCGCTGGGCAACCAGAATTGGCCCACTGGATCGCGCAACGGTTGTTTTGCCTACACGTGACTGACGATGGCGAACCGGATGGTACCTGTGAGGAATGCGTCCGCATCGCCAATGGGTCGCACCCAGACATCGTAACGGTCGCGCCTGAAGGGCAACGGATTCATGTGGACCAAGTGCGGTACTTAAAAGCCGAATTCTCTAAGAGTGCGGTTGAGGGTAATCGCAAGTTATTTATTATCAGTGATGCCGAAAAGATGACTGCCAGCGCTGCCAACAGTTTGTTGAAGTTTATCGAGGAACCGAGCGGCAACGTGACGGCGCTACTTCTAACGACCAATAAACAGTTGATGCTGCCGACGATCATCTCCCGGACGCAGGTCATTGAATTTCCACCACTCAACGCCCAAGCTTTGCAACAGACGTTTGAGCAGGCCGGAATCGCCCCTAATCAAGCCCAGATGGCCCGCTCGTTGACGAGTAGCGTCACTCAGGCGCAGGCGCTCCTAGAGGACGATTGGTTGCCACAAGCATCACAGGCCTTGTGGCGGTGGTTTGAACAGGCGGTTAAGGGTGATTCGCGCAGCTTTGCGGCAGTGCAAGTCAACCTGGTCGGATTAGCGAAGGATGCCGACCATCAGCTGGTGATGCTAGATTTGATCGCCGCGCTGTTTCAGGATTTATTACAACTACATTTTCAAGTGGCAACGACCGCATTGACGTTTGGTCAGTACCAGCAGGAATTGACGGCATTAACGACTCGGTTGAGTGATGACCAGTTGATTGCGGCGACTGAGCTAGCCCTAACTGCAAAGCGACAGTTAGCTAGCAATATTAGTTTTCAGAATGTCTTAGAGGGCCTAACCTTAAAGTTATGGCCGATTTTTCAAACAAACGCTTAATTAAAGGAAAACGAGGGTGAGCGCGTGGATAAGCGTGATTTATACGATAGTTTCGGTGATATGGAACAACAGATGCAACAAATGCTAGACAAAATGGCCAAATTACGCGCAGATATGACGACAGTGTTAGAAAAGAATGCGGAATTGGTCATTGAAAATGAACATTTACGTGAACACATGGTCGAGATTGAAAACGAATTGCCGAAAAAAACAACCAGCACGACCACGCTCTCAAAGTCACGCCAGAACCTAGAAAAGTTGTACGATGAAGGGTTTCATGTTTGCAACCAATTCTATGGCAAACGACGTGATGATGACGAATCCTGTGTTTTCTGCCTAGAAGTCATTTATGGTGAACGCGAACGTGCATAGTCATTAGAGTCTGGGGCAATCCCAGGCTTTTTGTGCTTCTGGCGACCGAAATTAAGTCAGTAGACAGGCAATGACGAGAAGAGTTAGGAGGATACTTTGCAAACACAACAAAGCTTTGCGGCACATGCCGGCGTCGGGACGTTATATTTGGTCCCTACACCCATCGGTAATTTACAAGATATGACCTATCGCGCAGTCGAAACGCTCAAAACGGTCGATTTGATTGCCGCAGAAGATACGCGCAATACGCAAAAATTATTGAATCATTTTGAAATTACAACGAAACAAATTAGTTTCCATGAACACAACACGCAAGAACGGATTCCCCAACTGGTGGAAAAGTTACACGCGGGCGTGAACCTGGCGCAAGTCAGTGACGCTGGGATGCCGTCGATCAGTGATCCGGGCAAGGAGTTAGTGGCGGCTTGTATTCAAGCCAATATTCCAGTCGTCCCATTGCCCGGAGCGAATGCGGGTTTGACTGCGTTGATTGCCTCTGGACTCGTTCCCCAGCCGTTTTATTTCTACGGCTTCTTACCACGCAAAAAGAATGAGCAAAAGGCTGACTTGGCGCAATTAGCGCAACGTCATGAGACGGTCGTACTGTACGAGTCTCCATTCCGAGTGGCGAAGACCTTGGCCTTACTGGCAACTGTTTGTGAGGGCAGTCGGCCAATCGTCGCCTGTCGTGAGCTGACGAAACGCTACGAGGAATTCGCGCGGGGCACCTTAACGGAGATGGTCGCCTGGGCACAGGACCACCAGCTAAAGGGGGAATTTGTCCTCCTGCTTGGCGGTAATCCGAATACGGACGAACCGGCCGCTACGGATGAGTTAGCACAACCGCCAATCAAGGCCCAAGTCGAGGCACTGATTGCAGCCGGTGACAAGCCCAACGCCGCTATCAAAACGATTGCCAAACGCCGCAATTTAGCTCGGCAGACGGTCTATAATCAATTTCACGAACTAAAACCTAACGATGAGGAGTCTTAATTAATGGCAACTTTAGGCGCAACTGCGAGTCTTTACAGTGAACAGCACCGGATTACTTACTATGAATGTGACCGAACGGGTCGTGCGACGTTGACGACCTTGATTGACATCGCCGTCCTAGCTTCCGAAGATCAGAGTGACGCGCTGGGGCTGACCACGGATTTTGTGCAGGGTCATGGAGTCGGCTGGGTCGTCACCCAGTATGCCATGGACATTACCCGGATGCCTCGCCAAGATGAGGTCGTAACCATCGCGATGCGGGGCAGTGCTTACAATCCCTACTTTGCTTATCGCGAATTTTGGATTCGGGATGCGGATGGCCAACAGTTGGCGTACATCACGAGTATTTGGGTATTGATGAGTCAGAAGACCCGGCGAATTGTCAAAATTATGCCGGAACTGGTCGCACCTTATCAGTCCGAGGCGGTCAAACGGATTCCACGCTTGCCACGTCCGATTAGCTTTGAAAAGACGGCGGATACCATTACTAAGCCTTACCACGTGCGTTTCTTTGACATTGACCCGAACCGGCACGTGAATAACGCACATTACTTTGATTGGCTGGTCGATACGTTGCCGGCAGATTTCTTGTTGCAACACGACTTAGTGCATATTGATGTGCGTTACGAAAATGAAGTGAAGTACGGCCAGACGGTGATGGCGCACGCCAACATTTTATCCGGCGAACAAGCGGACCAAGTGACGACCAGTCATTTAATTGAAGTCGGGGACGAAAAATGTTGCGAAGTGACGATTCAGTGGCGGACGTTACCCGCACCAATCGACTAATTGTCGCGTCTTGTGATTGGCCTCAGTTCAATTGAAGGCCGATTGTTCGGTCAATTAGAAAGCACGTTTTTCGTGCAGTTATTAACGTGACAGTATGCTATGATTAAAACATCCATACAGGGGAGGTTCATTATGTCAATTTTAGTTTTAGGGGGAGCCGGTTATATTGGTTCTCATATGGTCGACCGGTTAGTTGAACACGGTACCGACGTGGTCGTTGTCGATAATTTGGTGACTGGACACCGAGCAGCGGTCAATTCAGCTGCCAAGTTTTATCAAGGTGATTTACGGGATGCAGACTTTTTAAACCACGTTTTTGATACCGAATCGATCACGGCGGTCGTACACTTCGCAGCCTTCTCAATCGTACCTGAATCAATGTCAAAACCATTGAAGTACTTTGACAACAATACGGGCGGAATGATTACGTTGCTAGAAGCGATGCAAGCACATGATGTGAAGCAGATCGTCTTCTCATCTACGGCGGCCACTTATGGCACACCGGAACAGATTCCAATTAAGGAAACTGACCCGCAATTGCCAATCAACCCATACGGTGCAAGTAAGTTAATGATGGAACAAATCATGCACTGGGCGGATGTTGCTTATGGTATCAAATTCGTTGCCTTACGTTACTTTAACGTTGCGGGTGCTAAGCCCGATGGCAGTATTGGTGAAGACCATGGCCCAGAAACACACTTGGTGCCAATTATCTTACAAGTGGCTCAAGGTAAACGCGATGAGCTGAAAATCTTCGGTGATGACTATAACACGCCAGATGGGACCAATGTCCGCGACTATGTCCACGTCATCGACTTGGCGGATGCCCACATCTTGGCCCTGAAGTACTTGGCTGCGGGTAACGAAAGTAACGCCTTCAACCTCGGTTCTTCAACTGGTTTCTCAAACAAGCAAATGTTAGCTGCAGCCCGGGAAGTGACCGGCCAACCAATTCCCGCAACTTTAGCCCCACGTCGTCCTGGTGATCCCGACTCACTCGTGGCAGCCAGCGACAAGGCGCGCGAAGTACTCGGCTGGAAGCCAAACTATGATAACGTCAATGACATCATCAAAACGGCTTGGGCTTGGACTCAAAAGCATCCAAACGGCTACGACGATCGTCACTAAACTGACCGTCTGACGCCACTTGCCGGGTAATTAATGAAAAACACAATCAGCCCTAAACTCACGAAGCTTGATGAGTTTAGGGCTGATTTTTGGGTTCTATGTGTATTGTGCTCGCTGAATTGGCACGAATTATGATTGAATCAGGCCAATTTCTAAATTCAAAACCACCAGCTTAAGACCGCTGGAAAATAAAACGAGTTCGCGTAAACTTACAGTGATATGCGCGTCCTAAGCCGGCTTCCAGGCATTTTGGGCAATGGCCGTGACGTGGTGGACACAGATTTAAGCCGATAGCCCACGTCTCAAATACTGGTCTTTCACTAACCAAGCACAAAACGCTTGCTAAGTGAAATTTCACCACTGGGCCTTTCCCAGAATACCTTCCAGCCGGGATCCTATTCGAAAGGCGGACATTTGCGGACCCAACTTTAAATGAACTAGTCTTTGATATTTGGTACACGCTATATTGACATTCGGCTGTAAGACTGGCAAGTTTCGGGGTTATCTTGCTGTATTTCAATTCTGCGAACCTTCAGTATTACTGAAGGTTGTATAGATTTTGTCTACTCGCCTGAGGTAACAATATGCTAAGTGAAGCCAGGACTATCGACTAATTTCATGGCATTTTACCAACATTTAAATGCGACAAATCAGTGTAATGCTGATTCAAAGTTTGCTTAAAGTTACTGCAATTAAATATCCATTGGTCAATTGCACTCAGATAGGTGGCCGTTCATCTGCCATTCGAGCGGGTTCCCGACTGTAGGGGTTGGCTGACAATGCTCAAGGGCGAAATTCTTCTTGTCCGGGTGGTCTTCCCGGGCTAGAAGAAGACTCGTATTTGAAATTGCGCAGTGATTTTCTGCGTGAGTTCAAATCGATGTCCGCCCTGTTCCAGCGTTGTCAGCCGGCCCCGGAAGTCGGAATAAGACGCACATCGGCTGACGAACAGGAATCTACCAACTAGCATGATTCAATCATCTCTAGTGCCAAATAGGAACCAGCACAACAGTCTGCTGGAAAATAGCGTAAAAGGTTGGTAGACCACCGAGTAGCCATGATTACGATTACAACTGCTGATTACAGACAAACTAATAAAACCCGAACTGTAGGAATGGTGATGGGGTGCCTACAATTCGAGTTTTATTAGTTGTTTTGGAGGTGTTTATTAACTATTGGTGTAGTTGTTGGTAATCACCAATAATTGTCAGTAACCGTTGGATATCTGAAGGTTCTACATCACCAATTGTTCCAATACGGAAGCTAGGGATGTTGGAGACTTTGCCAGGGTAGATGACAAAGCCCCGTTGTTTAATAAACTGATAAAAATCGGCAAAATCGAAATCAGTGTTTGGATATTTAAACGAAGTAATGATTGGCCCTTGAATTGCTGGATCAATCACCAAATCAAATCCGAGCGCTTGCATACCATCACTCAATAACTTTTGGTTGGCGTGATAGCGTTCGTAACGTGGTGTGACGCCGCCTTCAGCTTGTAATTCAATTAACGCTTGTGCAAAGGCGTGGACCACGTGGGTTGGGGAAGTGAAGCGCCACTTACCCGGTTGCTTAGTCATCGCTTGCCATTGGTCGTACAAGTCTAGGCAGAGTGAACGTGCATTGTCGACGGTTTGTGCCAAGGTCGATTGCTTGGCAATAATGAAGGCAAAGCCCGGAACCCCCTGAACACATTTGTTCGCGCTACTGATGAGGTAATCACAGTCGAGTTCATCCACATTGATTGGAACGCCGCCTAAGCTAGACATCGCATCGATAATCGTTACGATGCCGTGTGCATGCATAATTGGCATCAATGCTTCGATCGGATTTAGAATCCCAGTCGTCGTTTCGCTGTGGACCGTGGCAAAATGCGTGATTTCTGGATGCGCAGTCAAGGTCGCTTCGATGCGTGCTGGGTCAACGGCTTCATCTTCATTGAAGACGACGTCAACGTGCGGAATACCGTAATATTCAGCAATTTGGCTGATTCGTTGCCCATACGCCCCGTTGATGGCAATCATCAAAGTGGCTTTGGTGCGTGGTACGGCAGTTCCAATCGTTGCTTCGACGCCAAAACTACCACTCCCTTGTAGGAGCACCGTCGTGTACGTCTCAGCATCGGCTTGAGCCATGGCCAGAATCTGCTGGCGAATCGTTTCAGTGACCTGGCGATAATCACTATCCCACGTGCAGTAGTCGATTTGCATGGCATCCTTAACACTCGCCGTAGTACTGAGTGGGCCAGGTGTTAAGAGTAAATAAGGTTGTTTCATTATGATTGTGCTCCTTGCTTGCTAATGATCAGTGGCAACGGGTTGATTGATTTGCGCGATTAACGCTGGTAGTTCCGCCATCGATTGCAGAATGTAGTCCGCACCCGCACGCTGGTATTCAGCGGTCACTTGGGCCCGGCGTTCAGCTTGTTCGGCAGAACTGAGGGCGTGAAAGGCAATTTCAGAGAGCCCCATAATATTGCTGCCATCAATGATACCGACACTCACCGCATTGGCATTGTTACCTTCCAGAATGTCATTGACCGAATCGCCAACTTTCATGACCGTCGTTGGGTCAGTAATGTTGAGTTGTTCAGCAGCCAAGGCCAACATATCTGGGGCGGGCCGACCGACCCCGTTGGTTTGTTCAGAAGTAATGTTGACCGCTGGTTGGTAGCCTTGACGGGCGGCAATTGGCAAGACCAGTGCCAGCATTTCGGCATCGTATCCAGTCGTCGTCCCATAGCTGATATGGTGCGTGTTCAAATAGTCAATCACCTCAGACATACCAGGTTTCAACTGACCAAATTCAGTCAATGAGCTTAGTAAGATGGCCTTGAAGTCACTGAAAATTTGATTGCAGTCATCTTCAGTAGGTAAGACTTGAAAGCGTGCTTGCCAGTCGTTTTGAACGGCAGGTAAGTCCATGATTTTATGGATATGCGTGTACTTGTCGAGGCCCATATCTTGACGAATCTCGGCTTCAGAGATTTGAATACCAACATTTTCAAAGGCCTTTTGAAAGGCGACGATTGGTGCGCGGCTACCATAATCAATCGTGGTACCAGCCCAATCAAAAATTACTGCGTTAATTGTCATTCGAGATAACTCCTTTGAGTAACTTAGTTTTGCTTCAGATAGTGTCCGCGTAACCGCATAGAAACCAATTCGAGTACGATTGCGACACCTAAGAGTAGGTAGACAATCAAGCCAACTTCATGGAAGTCGAAGTAGAAGCTTCCCGCCATGAAGAGGAAGTAGCCGATATCGTCGGCCCCAGCCGCAGCACCAACTGCGACGGCATTTGCAAAGTTGATTTCAAACCGGATAAACGTCCAGCTGAGCAGTGCCGGAATAATCGAAGGCAAGATTGCCTGAAAAACGATTGGCCAGAAGCCAACCCCGCTGGCCTTGAGGGCTTCAATGGTATCTGCTGAAGTTTCCTCAATACTTTCAGAGTAAGCCTTGACCAGGTAAGCGACACTGTGGAACGTGAGCCCAACCACCGCAGCGCTGGCGCCAAGACCCATCACGACTGAATAAATCAGGACCCACAAAATCGTGGGAATCGCGCGGATGAAGGCCATGACTGCTTTGATACTGGTTGCAAGCCAGCTCGGGGCTAAGTTACGTGCAGCTCCGAGTGCGATGAAAAAGGCAATCAGTGCACCTAGTAAGGTGGTTAACATTGCGAGTGAAACACTGGTTAGTAGGGCCCGTAAGAGCTGCGACCAAGTATCTTGACCAATGCTTGGATGCAAGAACATGGCGTTCAGATTAAGGCCTAAACTGTGTAACGCATCGCTAATCGCTAAGTTCGCCGTGTTGAGCGTGACTAGTGAATAGATGGTGATCAGTGCCAAACTCAGCATGACGCCGCGCAGAATTTTACGGGGCTTCGTCACTAGCGAAATTCGATTAGTGGGTGGCGCTGACGGGTGGAGCACTTGTGGTTTTGGTTGACTATTTTCAATCATGCAATCGCCCTCCGAATTCGATTAGAAGTTAATTCTAAGACAATGACTAAGATCGCAATTAACAAAACAATCAGGCCGGCCGCATCGTAACGAAAGGCCTTGAAATAGTAGTCAAACAGGAACCCGACTCCCGTTCCAGTCAGTAAGCCAACCAAAGTCGCATCTCGCAAATTATTTTCAATCATGTAGAGCACCCAGCTGGTCAAGGTACTAGCAGCTTCGGGCAACACGCCGCAAAAAACGCATTGAAAATAATTGGCGCCAACGGCTTGGAGTGCTTGCAGCTTTTCAGCGTCCAGGTCTTCAATCGTTTCCGTAAAGGCCCGGGTCAAGTAACCCAATGTCATGAAGAAGAGGGCTAAAAAGCCGGTGAAGTCACTCTGCTTGAACGAAAATAAGAGAATCATTGCCCAAGCGACCACTGGGATATTCCGCAATAGGGAAGCACCGAAGCGAATGCCCCAGCGGAGCGCTGGCGTCGGGGTCGTCGTCTTCGCACCCAGAATGGCAAATACCAGGGCGAATAGACTGGCGACCATTGTTGATGAAATTGCCACAAGCAAGGTCCGCCACAGCTGATAGAGAATCGGTCCTAAATAAGAAATCGAGCGACTCGTCGGAATAAAGTTCGTAAACAACCACATTAACCCGGCTGGAATTTTACTGATCGATGCCCAGGCCTGAAAATTGACCAATGCCATCGAGATAACGTAAATCCCAATCAAGATGAGTAGGACGACGGATAGGCGTAGACGCCGTTGCCGGAAAAAACGTTCCGGAGTCATTGGATTAGTTTTCATTGGCAGTCACCGTCGCTGGTTGCTCCGACTGGCGATAAATCGCTTGTAAGACGGCATCGTCAACATCCTTCGTAGCGCCTTCAAAGACGATGGCGCCGCTGTTGATGCCAACAATGTGATCCGTGTAAGCCATCGCAATATCAACTTGATGTAAATTAATGAGAATAATGAGTTGTTTTTCCTTCGCTAAACGCCGCAAAATATCCATTACGATAGTCGTGGACTTCGGATCAAGTGACGCAATCGGTTCGTCACACAGAATCATTTTCGGATGCTGCATGAGTGCACGCGCAATCCCGACCCGTTGTTGTTGACCACCACTTAATTGGTCGCAACGTTGATAAGCATATTCTTTCAAACCAACTTCATCGAGTAGTTGTAGGGCTTCCTGCTTTTCGGCAGGACTGTACAAGCCGAGCATGCCAGCAACCGTTGATTTAGCGCCCAAACGACCATGTAAGACGTTTTCTAAGGCCGTCAATGGACTGATCAAATTGTAGTTTTGGAAAATCATGCCAATGTGGTGACGAATCTTCCGCAACTCGGACTTGTTAGCCTGGCGAATGTCTGTATCATCGAGCAAAATCTGACCACTGTCATCGCGAATTAATTGATTGATACTCCGTAAAATCGTCGTCTTACCAGCACCGGATGGCCCAATGATGGCAGTCACTTCACCGGGTTTAGCCGTGAAGTTGACGGCTTTGAGCGAGTGCTTATTGGAACCGTAAGTTTTATCTAGCTGAATAACCTTGAGCATGGGCAAATCCTTTCATTGTGAACTAATGGTACGTGGTTTAGTAACCCACTAACTTGTGTGTTGGCGCGTACCATTTGTCGGTAACTTTAACTAATTTAGACTTGTCAGACTTCTTAGGGAACATCATTGGTGTCTTGGCGTTTGGTTCTGAGAAGATCTGCTTGTTTTGTGCAAATGATTTTGATGTAAATTCAGTAGCGATCTTCTTTTGGTCGTCCTTGCTGAGCGCCTTGGTGTTGTATACCCATGGGCCTTGTTGAACTGGCATCATCGCGATGTTGACAACGGACTTGCCAGTTAAGCTCGTGAATGGTGCGTCGGCATTGTCTTTGACCGTGAACGTTGAACCAACTTTGTCCCATGAGCCCTTAGTGACTTTCAAATATGGCATCAAGTCAGCGTCATCGAAGGCGGCAACGTCTGCATCACCCTTGATCAAGTTAACGGCTGAGCCTTGGTGTGAACCACCGTAAAGTACTTTACTGAAGAATTGGCCGCTTTGCGTCAACTTATCTTGGTCGGATGTCTTAATGTTAAATTCACGGGAGATTTCAGCCGTTGGCACTAAGAAACCAGAAGTGGAACTGTTTGAAACGTAGGACATTTTCTTGCCCTTAACATTCTTAATACTGTACTTACCGTTTTCTTCATACTTTTTGGCGTCTTTTTGTTGTACCATTAAGTATGAGTTATAGGTTGCGTCTTTCAACGTCCCCTTAGCATCAGATTGTGCGGCGAATGGCACAACGTCCTTGCTCTTGTGATGTGCTTGGATATAACCGTTGGCCCCCATGTAAGCGACTTGGGCTTTACCTGAAGCAATCGCTTGAATCGCAACGTTGTAATCCGTGGTCGTTTGTAGCTTGACCGTCTTGCCAGTGGCTTTTTCAACAGCTTTCTTGATTGCTGTCCGTGAGCCGGCAAAACTCTTGGCCGATTCGTTTGGATAGAAGACGACCGTAATCGTTTTGCTCTTATCCGAACTGTCGCTACCGGATTGTGCGCTGGTTCCGCTGGCACAACCTGCAAGACCCAAACCTAAAACTGAAATGAACGAAAGACCTAATAAAGACTTACTTACTTTTGACATAGTTTCCAATTACCTCCAAGTAATTTTAGTTACTTGTGTAGCATAACAAGGTATTGTAAATGTGTTGACAAGGATACGTGAAGTATATGTATAAGTTATGTAAATAATATTTACATTGTGCTTACAATTTAACAATTGGTAAGGATGACAGGAAACTATCGAGGTGAGTCATCAATTGTTTGAAAATTGAATTGGTTGGTTGCACCCGTAAAGCTTTAAAAGTAAGCAAATTATGATAAGATATGTGAAGTAATTCAAAATGAGGAGTTTTAATATTATGAAGTTGTTGGCGATTGATACTTCAAATCGGCCCTTAAGTGTCGCCGTACTAGACGATACCCAGATTTTGGCCACAACGACCACGAACGTTGGCCGAAATCATAGTAGTACATTATTACCAATCATCGAACAGGCGATGGCCCAAGCCAAGGTGAAGCCAGAAGAACTCGAGCGGGTCGTCGTGGCGGCCGGACCGGGATCCTACACGGGATTGCGAATTGGCGTCACGACTGCAAAGACGCTGGCCTTTACATTAAACAAGGCGTTAGTCGGCGTTTCAAGTCTCGCTGTGTTGGCTGGCAATGTCGTTACGGAAGGACAACTCGTTGCGCCACTATTTGATGCGCGGCGTGACAACGTCTTTGCCGGACTCTATCGCATTGAAAACCAGCGCCCAGTGAACATCATCGCCGACCAACATGTGAGTGTTGCAGCCTGGGGGGAACAATTAGCGGCTTATAATGAATCGATTATCTTTATTGGTAGTGACGTGGATAAATACGCTGCACCATTACAGCAACAGTTAACGACCCAATTTGTCCGGGCCCAACCGCAATTGGATCTGCCGCAAGCAGCCGTTTTGGGCTTGATGGGACGGACGATGACCCCTGTCAGTGAAATTCATAATTTTGTGCCGAACTACTTGCGGTTAACGCAAGCCGAACGTGATTGGCAAGCCAAGCACCCAGAAAAGGAACATGCGCCCTATGTTGAAAAAATTTAAGGAGTACTTTCAGAAAATCAGAACTGGTGGCAACCAACGACGTCAACGCGTCCTCGCCATCCAAAATCATATCGTCCAAGTTGGTGCAACGAACTACTATGTGTCACGCGCGTTAATTACGGATGTGCCCGAAATGTTGGCGATTGAACGAGCGGTGTATGCCGGGCAAACGCCGTGGGACGAGAATGCGTTTAAGACCGAATTACGACGGCAAAGTGGTCGCTTTTATATTGTGATGCGCCATGAAGACCGACTCGTTGCATTTTGTGGCTGTGTCTTCGATGACCGGCGCCAAGATGCCCATATCACTAATATTGCCGTTCATCCGGACGTACAAGGTCGCGGCCTTGGGCATTTTATGATGCAAGTGATGATGAAACGCGCTCGGAAACTAAATTATCAAACCGTCACGTTAGAAGTTCGTTACAGTAATACGACGGCGCAGCAACTCTATCAGGACCTCGGTTTTGAAAAGACTGGCATTAAAAAGCGCTACTATTTTGGCGACCACGAAGATGCCATCGATATGACGTATCGAATTCCGGTTGCGGCCAATGACTGAACGGCAGTTGGTGACGGCGTCTGACTTGCCGGCTGAACAGGTTGCTCAGATTTGTTACCAACTAGCGACCAAGGCGTACGCCCAGGGTTCGCCGTGGCGACAGGCGACTTTTGCCAGTGATGTGGCGCTATCAACTGCCCATTACGCGTTATTGCGATGGCAGGGGGCGTTCGTTGGCTTCATCAGCCGTTCGACGGTGCTCGATGAGACGGAGATTACGAATATTGCGATCGACCCGGCGTATCAGCGTCAAGGGCACGCCCGGTGGTTGTTAACGCAATGCTTAGCGCAATTGTCAGCCGGCACGGTATTTTTAGAAGTGCGCGCACATAATATTGCTGCGCAGCGCTTGTATCAACAAGTGGGCTTTGAACAGCTCGCCACGCGCAAGGCCTACTATCAGGATCCCGATGAAGATGCGTGGATCATGCGAAAAATTATCGATTAAAAAGGATGGGAACCGTGGAAAAACAAAACTTGATATTAGCGTTTGAATCTAGTTGTGATGAGACGAGTGTGGCGGTCATCAAGGACGGCCACGAGATCTTATCAAACGTGATTGCAACGCAGATTAATAGTCATAAGCGGTTTGGCGGCGTCGTTCCCGAAGTTGCCAGCCGTCATCATATTGAACAAATTACGATTTGTATTGAAGCAGCTTTGGAAGAAGCACACGTGGGCTACGACGATTTGGATGCCGTTGCTGTAACCTATGGCCCAGGACTTGTCGGGGCCTTATTAGTAGGCGTTAATGCAGCCAAGACAGTCGCTTACGCTCACCATTTACCATTGATTCCAGTTAACCATATGGCCGGCCATATCTACGCGGCCCGGTTTGTGGAACCGTTCGAATTCCCGTTAATGGCACTGCTCGTGTCTGGCGGCCATACCGAACTGGTTTACATGCAGGCGGATGGTCAATTTGAAATCATTGGTGAGACGCGAGACGATGCGGCTGGAGAAGCTTACGATAAAATCGGTCGTGTGCTGGGTGTTCCTTATCCAGCGGGGAAAGTCATTGATGAGATGGCCCATCAAGGTCACGATACCTTCAACTTCCCCCGGGCAATGATTGATGAAGATAACTACGATTTCAGCTTTAGCGGGCTGAAGAGTGCCTTCATCAATACAGTTCATCATGCTGACCAGATTGGTGAAACGCTTGATAAGAATGATTTAGCTGCTAGTTTTCAAGCCAGTGTTGTCGACGTTTTGATGAGCAAGACGTTGCGGGTCTTGAAGCAATACCCAGTCAAACAACTCGTCTTGGCGGGGGGCGTTGCGGCCAATCGCGGCTTACGTGAACGTCTCCAACGCGATTTGCCAGCGGCGTTTCCAGACACCAAACTCATTTTGGCGCCATTGAAACTCTGTGGTGACAACGGTGCAATGATTGGTGCAGCCGGCTATGTGCAATATCAACACCACCAATTCGGTGATGCGACCCTCAATGCTGACCCTAGTCTGGAGTTTGACTGGATGCCAGGAATGCTGAAATAAATCAAAAATTGGCAGTCAGTCCAAATTAAGGATGACTGCCAATTTTTAGTTGGTTCTGTTGAAGCTAGATGGTCACAAACGAAAACGGACCGTCGTTTCAGTGATGTTAACTAGCGCAAAACCAAAATAGCCGCCGCAATTTTCCATAATGGAAAGACTTGCGGCGACTATTTTGGTTTCTCGGATAACCGAGTTTTAGCGAATGATTTACAAAACCGGCCTAATCAAAGGCTTCCAGAGCCTCAGCTTGTTCAGTCCATTCCGTTTCAACTTGCTCTTGTTGCGCGCTGATTTCATCTAATTCTTTTTGTAGATCCGTTAAGCGGCCAACATCCGCTGAGACTTCAGGTTGGGCCATTTCAGTTTGGATTTTGGTGGCTTGCTCATCGAGCGTGGTCATTTGTTCTTCCAGCGCTGCCACGGTTCGTTCCAATTTACGCTTTTCACGTTGCTGTTGCTTGCTAGCTTGATAATCTTGCTGGCCCTTTGAGCGGGGTGCAGCGGTTGCAGCAGAACTTGGCTCTGCGGCGTTAGCGCTAGCTGCTGACTCAGCGGCCTGACTAGCTGCGGCGGCTGCCATTTCAGCTTGTTCCTGTTTTTTATCAATATAATAATCGTAATCGCCAAGGAAGAGTTCGGTTCCTTCTGGCGAGACTTCCACGACGCTGGTTGCCACTTGGTTGATGAAGTAGCGGTCATGCGAAACGAAGAGGAGGGTACCATCAAAATCATTGAGGGCCACTTCTAACACTTCGCGACTATCAATATCCAAGTGATTGGTCGGTTCGTCCAAAATCAAAAAGTTATCGTTTTGCATCGCGAGTTTCGTCAGCAATAGCCGCGCCCGTTCACCACCAGATAGGGCGTGAACCGGTTTGTCGACATCGGCACCCGTGAAGAGGAAACTTCCCAAAATCGTCCGAATATCCTTCTCGGGCGTGGTGGGATGTTCGTCCCAGAGTTCACTTAAGACGGTCTTTTTGTCATTTAAGTTGCGTTGCTCTTGGTCATAGTAGCCCGTGACAACGCCGGTACCGAAGACGGCCTGGCCTTTGATGAACGGAATCTGGCCGAGGATACTCTTGAGAAAAGTCGACTTACCGATTCCGTTTGGACCCACGATGGCAATGGCTTCGTGCTTCTTAACGTTTAAGTTATCCGGTTCCGACAGAATATGCCCGTCGTAACCAACTGCGGCATCCTTGACGGTCAAAACGATGTTGCCGCTTTGCTTCGCAGCGTGAAAACCGAAGTGGGCCGTTTTTTCATCACTATCAGGACGGTCGATCCGGTCCATCTTGGCCAACTGTTTCCGCCGCGCTTGAGCTCGTTTGGTCGTCGAGGCCCGCACGATATTCCGGTTGACAAAGTCTTCAAGCTTGCTAATCTCGGCTTGTTGCTTTTCGTAATGCTTCCACTGAGCTTGAATCCGAGCGGCCTTTTCTTGCACAAACTGGTCGTAGTTCCCAGTATAGTGTACCATTTCGTGATGTGACAGGTCGTACACTTCATTGACGACGCGGTCTAGGAAGTAACGGTCATGGCTGACGATCAGTAGGGCACCGGAATAGGATTGTAAGTAACTTTCCAGCCACGTCAACGTTTCGACGTCCAAGTGGTTGGTCGGTTCGTCCAGGATCAGCAAATCGCGCTTTTCTAGCAGTAGCTTTGCTAAGGCCAGTTGAGTTTTTTGTCCACCGGAAAGTTCGGTGACCGACTTGTCATAAACATCGGCATCGAACTGAAAACCGTGTAGGACACCACGGATTTCGGCCTGGTAGCCATAGCCATTTTTCTGTTGAAATTCTGTCTGAACTTGGTCGTAAGTTTTTAAGGTTTGTTGGTAGGCCTGGTCATCGTTCATGATGGCGGGATCGCTGAGCTGATTTTCAAGCGCATGCATCCGCTTCTCAATGGCGTGTAGTTCAGCAAACACGCTGCTCATTTCTTCCCAGATCGTATTTTGACTATCCAATCCTTGGTCTTGAGCTAAGTAACCGATCGTTAGACCCTTGCGCATCGATATTTGGCCTTCGTCAGGCACGGTCTCGCCGGCAATCATTTTAAGTAAGGTTGATTTACCAGCACCGTTGCGGCCGACTAAGGCAACGCGGGCGTGTTCTTGGATGTCCATTTGTACGTTATCGAACAAGACATCGGCGCCAAAACGCCGCATAACTTGCTGTACTTGTAGTAAAATCACGCTTTATTAAGCTCCTTTCACATTTGATTCGTGAGATAATTGTAGCATATTGTTACGGTTCGACCCAATTATTCGGAATAATAAGTAATTATTATTTCACAAAGTCGCAGGTTATGCTAGAATAGTGTCAGCAAATTCACAAACTTTTGATTGGGAGGAAACGTCCGAATGGCAGAGACAAAGATTCCACGGGCAACGGCAAAACGATTACCAATTTATTATCGCTATTTGAATATTTTACTAGACGCAGATAAGAAACGGGTATCGTCAACTGAATTGTCCGAGGCGGTTAAAGTAGATTCAGCAACGATTCGGCGTGATTTTTCGTATTTTGGGGCCCTCGGTAAACGCGGGTATGGATACGATGTTGAAACGCTGCTGGCATTTTTCAAAAAAATTCTAAATCAGGACACGCTAACCAACGTCGCGCTGATTGGGGTCGGTAATTTAGGCCACGCCCTGTTGAATTTTAATTTCCATAAAAATAGTAATGTCCGGATCTCAGCGGCTTTTGATGTTAATGAAGCCATTGCAAATACGGTCCAGAGTGGGGTTCCCGTCTATCCAATGACGGAACTCAAAAAGCAATTGATCGAACAACAGATTGAAATTGCCATCTTAACGGTGCCAACAACGGTTGTTCAAAAGATTACCGATGAGTTAGTTGATGCGAATGTTAAAGGCATCATGAACTTTACCCCATTACGGATCTCAGTTCCAGAAACAGTGCGGGTTCAAAACGTTGATTTAACCAATGAATTACAGACCTTAATTTACTTTATTGAACATTATGGTCAACAATTGGGTGACAACGGTCAAGATGAACCAGACGAAGATGAAGATTAGTCTGCGCATGCATCTCAAGATTATGATACCAAAAAGCTTCTCTGAAATAAATTTTCGGAGAAGCTTTTTTGAACGTCTAAATTAATGCCACGAACGAATAAGCGACGCAATCTAATGAAGTGCAGTCAAGAGCGTCGGCACAACGACCGCAGCGTTCATCAAAATATGAGACGTCATCGAAGTCTGAATTCGGCCGGTATGTTGATAAAGCCAGCAGAACAGCAATCCAACGAAGGCGTAGAGAATTAGATGACCGTCCGCGTGGGCGAGGCTGAAGAGAAAGCTCGAAATCAAGGCGGCCCCGATTTTGCCGGTCACCGCACTCAAGTTACCAAAGATGACCTTGCGGAAGACGATTTCTTCCATAATTGGGGCACCCACGATAATGGCTAAGAAAAATACCGGGTATTGTTGCCCAACGGTGAGTAGGGTCGACGTATTGTTGGAAGCCGTCGATTGCCCCAACATCGCAGTTATTTTAAGAATCAGAACTTGGCCGACAATGACTAGGACGAGCCCAATCAGGCCCCATAGAATGGCGACCAGCCAGTTACTGCGCTGCTGCTCAACGGCGTTTTTGGCTGTCATTCGGCGTGCTAGCCACAGCAATAGCAGTGCGCCGACCAAGTAGTCGACCGTTTGAATCAAGAAGACTTGGGACCCCAGTTGATGAAAGGCGGCCACTAAGACGCTTGGTAGCGCATAAACAATAAAATAAATAATCAGAATTAAGATTGATTGGCGGCGATTAACCATCAGCTCACGTCCTTTTTGAAAGTTTGTTCGATTTTTTCATTAACACACGCATTGTGTTCGTTAATTTATCATGAATCATGATTAAATCATGGTGTTTTCTGAGTTCAAGCCCGCCAGCTGAGACCCGCTGGAAACAGTGCGAATTTGCGTAAACCTACTGTTGTGGTGACGTCCTAAGCCGGCTTCCAGGCATTCTGGGCAATGGCCGGAACGTGGTGGACACAGATTTAAGCCGAAGCCCACGTCTTAAATACTGGTCTTTCATGTCTCCTGCAATATGGATGAAACGTGTTCGGGTCAGACTGGGACTTCCGGTTAGCTACGCCAGAACGCCAAGCGGAAATGCACCGCTTAACGCCCTGGCTAGGCTAATCCTCAGTCCCAACCCGTCTGAACCTCACACTCTGAGAAACACTTGGCCTTGCCCAGAATACCTTCCAGCCGGGATGGTATTCGAAAGGCGGACATGTGCGGACCCAACTTTTGGTTGGATTAGTCGTTGGTTCCTTGGTACAGGTCCATTTTGACCTTTAACTGTCAGACTGGTTTCTAATGATAGTTAAACTTTCTTGCCCATGTTTTAGGGCCTCTGACAAGGAACGTCACTGAACTTGTCGAAATCTTTCCTAGTCGTCTGAGATAACAAAGTCTTGAACTCCAAATGAAGGCAATATTATCGGCTACTTTCAAAACTAGTTGTCATTGAAAGTAGTCAATAATATTTAGGTAACCCTCTCAGTGCTCAAACATCGTAAGGCATCCTCGATACTGATCAAAAAGTTTGCCTGAAGGACCAGGCACTTAATTCAGTGGTCAATTTTACCAAGATAGGTGGCTGTTCATCTGCCATTCGAGCGGGTTCCCGACTGGAGGGGCTGGCGGACAATGCTCAGTAGCCAAATTATTCTTAGCTGGAAGTGGGGTGCTTCCGGCTTAGAATAAGACTCGTATTTGAAATTGCGTAGTGGGTTTCTGCGTGAGTTCAAATCGACGTCGGCTTACGTTCCAGCAATTGTCAGCCAGCCCCGGAGGTCGGAATCGGACGCGTATCGGCTGACGAACAGGAATCCACCAACTGGCACATTTTAATCATTATGAATACAAAATAATAACAAGCACAACACATATTAACACGATAATACCCATTATAGTCGATTTGACATTCTTTGACTAATAATTGACAAATCACTTGCAATCTCAAATTAAAATGATATAGTTGACAATGTAATTAGCACTTGAGGTTCAGGAGTGCTAAAAAAGAATAAATGGAGGGATTCACGTGTTAAAACCATTAGGAGATCGCGTTATCTTGCAACAACAAGAAGAAGAAGAACAAACCATTGGCGGTATTGTTATCGCCAATAACGCTAAGGAAAAGCCCCAAAGCGGCAAGGTTGTTGCCGTCAATGACGGTCGTGTTTTAGATAACGGGACAAAAGTTGACCCCAGCGTGAAGGTCGGCGATCAAGTCTTATTTGACAAGTATGCCGGTACTGAAGTGAAGTACCAAGGTGATAAGTACTTGGTATTGCACGAAAAAGATATCGTTGCAATCGAAGACTAATCCATTTAAAGGACGCAATTTAAAATAAACTAAATTCATGAGGTGAATAAGGATAATGGCTAAAGAATTAAAGTTCTCTGAAGATGCACGTTCAGCTATGCTAAAAGGTGTCGACCAATTAGCTAACACAGTTAAGTCAACGTTAGGGCCTAAGGGTCGCAACGTCGTATTGGAACAATCATATGGTTCACCAACCATTACTAATGATGGGGTTACCATTGCCAAAGCCATCGAATTAGATGACCACTTTGAAAACATGGGTGCCAAGTTAGTTTCTGAAGTTGCTTCAAAGACTAATGACATCGCCGGTGATGGGACGACCACTGCGACTGTTTTGACGCAATCCATCGTAACGGAAGGTATGAAGAACGTTACGGCCGGTGCTAACCCTGTTGGCATTCGTCGTGGGATTGAAGAAGCTACTAAGACGGCGGTTGACTCATTACACGCGATGGCACACGAAGTTAAGACGCAAGAAGATATTGCACAAATCGCTTCTGTTTCATCAGCAAGTGAAGAAACTGGTAAGTTAATTGCTGAAGCTATGGAAAAAGTTGGTCATGATGGTGTCATCACGATTGAAGAATCCCGTGGTGTTGATACGAGCTTGGACGTTGTTGAAGGGATGCAATTCGACCGCGGCTACTTATCACAATACATGGTTACTGATAATGATAAGATGGAAGCCGACTTGGACAACCCTTATATCTTAATCACAGATAAGAAGATTTCAAACATTCAAGATATCTTACCATTGTTACAATCCATCGTTGAACAAGGCAAGCCATTGTTGATCATTGCTGATGACATTTCTGGCGAAGCTTTACCAACCTTAGTATTGAACAAGATGCGTGGGACGTTTAACGTTGTCGCTGTTAAGGCACCCGGTTTTGGTGATCGGCGTAAGGAACAATTACAAGATATCGCTATCTTAACTGGCGGAACGGTTATCACTGACGATCTTGGCCTTGAATTGAAAGATACGACGATCGATCAATTAGGTCAAGCGAACAAAGTAACGGTTACTAAGGACAACACGACCATCGTTGAAGGTGCGGGTTCTAAGGACGCCATCTCCGAACGGGTTGAATTCATCCGTAACCAAATCAGTGAAACGACTTCTGACTTTGACAAAGAAAAGTTACAAGAACGTTTAGCTAAATTAGCCGGTGGGGTTGCCGTTGTTCGTGTCGGTGCCGCTACTGAAACTGAATTGAAAGAACGCAAGTACCGGATCGAAGATGCTTTGAACGCCACTCGGGCTGCCGTTGAAGAAGGCTTTGTTGCCGGTGGTGGTACTGCCTTGATCAATGTCATCAAAGACGTTGCTGCATTGAAGGAAACTGGTGACGTTCAAACTGGGATCAACATTGTCAAACGTGCTTTGGAAGAACCAGTTCGTCAAATCGCTGAAAACGCTGGTTTGGAAGGCTCCGTTATCGTTGAAAAGATGAAGGAACAAAAGCCAGGTGTTGGTTTCAACGCTGCGACTGACGAATGGGTCGACATGATTGAAGCTGGTATCGTGGATCCTACTAAGGTTACACGTTCTGCTTTACAAAATGCCGCATCTGTTTCAGCCTTACTCTTAACGACTGAAGCCGTTGTTGCTGAAAAACCTGAAGAAAATGCACCCGCTGCACCAGCCGCACCAAACCCAGGTATGGGCGGTATGATGTAAACAAATCGTAACATTAAGCACTTACTCGGCTGAGTAAGTGCTTTTTTAATGCTGTTGGGGTGCAAATCAACTAAAATATGGGTATTGATTTATCCATAATGGAGCGGTAGGATTAGTCGTTAACGCAAAACAGGGGTACCTGGTCGTGCCCGGTAGTTTTAACTGGTAGTATTAATCAAGCTAAAGTAGTAGAATCTACTTTGACTTAGCTTACTTGGGATAATTATTTTGGACATAAAGGAGTTATTATCATGTGGCGTTATTTAAAACGGTTAGTTATTGGGAAACCGTTAAAAACCATGGACGAGGGTGGGCAAGCGCTCACTAAGTTCAAGGCCCTGGCGCTGCTGTCGTCAGATGCGCTATCATCAGTGGCTTACGGTACTGAACAGATTACGACGGTCTTAATTACACTTTCAGCGGCTGCTTTGATGTATCAATTGTATGTCGCGGCGTTAGTGCTGGTCCTACTGTTTGCCATCACGATGTCGTACCGGCAAATTATCCGGGCTTATCCATCTGGCGGGGGCGCCTACGTGGTTGCTAGTACTAACTGGGGTCGTCCAGCTGGACTAGTGGCTGGAGGCTCGCTGCTCGTCGACTACATGCTGACGGTGGCGGTTTCGGTGACTTCAGGGACTGAAGCCATTACGTCGGCAGTTCCGGCGTTAGCCAATTACCAAGTGCTGATTGCGGTACTGATCGTGATCGCAATTATGGCGCTGAATCTGCGCGGAATGCGTGAATCCGCATCATTCTTAACCTTCCCCGTATACTTTTTCATTATTATGATTATTGGCATGATTCTGTGGGGCATTATGAATATTGCGAGTGGTAACTTAACTTACCATGCATCCGCCGCTGTTGGGGCGCCCGTACAAGGCATGACGCTAGTACTGTTCCTGCGAGCCTTCTCCTCTGGGTCGTCATCACTGACCGGGGTTGAAGCTATCAGTAACGCGGTGCCAAACTTTAAACGGCCTAAGCGTAAAAATGCGGCCAATACACTTGCCATTATGTCGCTCGTGTTGGCAGTATTCTTTGGTGGAATCACTTATTTGAGCTACTACTTGGGAATCAAACCGCAAGCAGACAATACCGTGCTGTCACAAATTGCGACGGCGGTCTTTGGTCACGGCTTGTTCTACTACTTGCTCCAATTAGCCACTGCCTTGATTTTAGCGGTTGCCGCTAACACCGGTTTTTCCGCGTTTCCAATCTTGGCGTACAACTTGGCGAAGGATAAATTCCTGCCACATGCTTACATGGACCGGGGCGACCGGCTAGGCTACTCTAATGGGATTATCTCGTTAGCCGTCGGGGCGATCGCGCTCATCTTTATTTTCCATGGTAAGACGACGCTCTTGATTCCGTTATACGCGGTCGGGGTGTTCGTGCCGTTTACGTTATCTCAATCCGGGATGATCGTGCACTGGTTGCGCGAACGTGGTCAATGGTGGTGGATGAAAGCCGCTGTTAACTTCCTAGGTGCCTTGATTTCGTTAGGTCTAGTGGTCTTCTTATTCTTGCTCCACTTTGGCAACGTTTGGCCATACCTAATCGTGATGCCACTGTTGCTTTACATGTTCTTCCGGATTCACGTGCATTATAAACGAGTAGCTGCCCAATTGCGGGTGGTCGCAAAGGAAAAGGCCGCTATTCATGATTATGATGGGGCCACGGTGATTGTGCTCGTTTCAAATGTTACGCGGGTAACGGCCCAAGCGGTCAACTATGCGCGTTCGATTGGGGATTACGTGATTGCGATGCACGTGTCCTTTGATGAAAATCCTGAAAAGGAACATAAAACGGCCGCGGAATTCAAAGAAACCTTCCCGGATGTTCGGTTCGTCGATATTCATTCGTCGTATCGTTCGATTGCCACGCCAACGTTACGCTTCTGTGATGTGATTGCCAAACGGGCGGCGGAACGGAACTTCTCTACTACCGTTTTAGTCCCACAATTTGTGCCTAAAAAGCCTTGGCAGAATATTCTGCATAACCAGACCAGCTTACGGCTGCGCGCGGTATTAAATTCGCGTGAAAATATTATTGTGTCGACTTATAACTACCATTTAAAAGAATAGTAACTTGATATTGAAACCCGGTATAACTGCCGGGTTTTTAATTTTGTGTCATAATATGAGTAACGATGGTTATAATTTAAGGGTTTGATTAGCACGTGACGGTTCAAATGTGAACGAATTGTGTTGCCTTTCCTAAGTTTTGGTGAAGCAAGTTGTCAAGCGTCATTGGGATTTGTATAATTATCATAATAAGAGTGAGAAGGGGGTTGCGCACAAATGATCAGGTTTGAAATTTTAGTATGCCTAGTGGCGACCATGATAGTTTCTGCAATCTTGACGCCGTTTGTGCGGAAGCTCGCATTTAAAATCGGGGCGGTGGACAAACCGAATGTCCGGCGGGTCAATAAAATACCGATGCCAACAATGGGTGGCTTAGCGATTTTTATTTCCTATACCGTCGGGACAACTGTCCTCTATCTGATGCACCAATTTCCTAGTCGCATCTTTTTCGCGCTATTAGGTGGCGAGCTGATTATTATTGCGACTGGAATTATCGACGATATTTATGAACTGAAACCCCGTCAGAAGATGTTGGGTATCACATTAGCGGCACTTGAAGTTTACTTTATCGGTGGCATCCGAATGACGACCTTTACCTTTCCGTTGCTGGGATTGATTCATTTCCAATGGTTAAGTTTGCCGGTGACGCTGTTATGGATTTTAGCCATCACCAATGCGGTGAACCTAATTGATGGTCTGGACGGCTTAGCGACCGGAGTCTCAATCATTTCACTCACGACGATGGGGATCATCGGGTTATTCTTCTTGAATGCGAATATGTTTGTCTCGTTGCTGATTTTTACCCTAGTTGCAGCGATGATGGGCTTCCTGCCGTACAATTTCTTCCCAGCAAGAATTTATCTGGGGGATACGGGTTCCTTGTTCATCGGTTTCATGACGGCGGTGTTCTCGTTGTTTGGACTCAAAAACGTGACGTTGATTTCCGTTGGGATTCCAGTGATGATTTTAGGCGTGCCAATCACGGATACGGTCTACGCGATGATTCGCCGGATCTTGAATAAAAAGCCGATTTCGCAGGCGGATAAACATCACCTGCACCACCGGCTGATGCAATTAGGATTGACCCATCGACAAACCGTCATGGTCATTTACGGGATTGCATTGATTTTTTCGTTCATTTCATTGCTTTACCCGATTTCATCGATCTGGGGTTCAGTTCTCCTGACGATTGGCTTGTTACTGGGACTGGAACTCTTCGTTGAAGCAATTGGCTTAGCTGGCGATAATCGTCAGCCGTTACTCGATTGGATCAAACGAACCGTTGCCCGGCTGACTTCCAAGACTAATCATTAAAAGTTAAGTCAACAATCAGTTGAATGTAAGGCCCTCCGATATGGTGATTGGTGGCGACGTCATCAGTACGCATTAGTTAGTGGTCTAACTTACTGCTCAGTTCTGAGTGAGTCCACCGTGGTAGTTTGGCTGCCAGATTGATGGCCTCGCGCTTAAGACAATGGGCACAGCTGGTATCATTCAAATGAAAATACACTTTAAATTATTACAGGCATCCGCCACGTCAATCGTGCGGGTGCCTGTTTTTCGTTATCGCTGCTTGCGTTCATCAACCTCGACTTTACCAAAACTATACAAGCATTTTACACAATCGTCATTCACAATTTACAAACGATCAGTAATATTAAGCATGTTCCAAGCAATCAACGAAGTGTAACCGTCGAGTGGTGATGCTGCTCCATCACCAGCAACAATACTCCTACCCAGTTATGCGATGACGGTTATCATGTTGGTTGCTTCATTTTGATAGTCAATTGAAGAAGGGGAGTTTCAATTATGAAAAAAGCACTGACACTCGGCGCATTGGCAGTAACGATGACCGTTTTACTAGCCGGTTGCGGCAGTAGCTCAGCTACGAGCACGAAGAACACGAGTAGTAGTGGTAGTGGCAGCTCAAAAACAACCAAGATTGTGGCAACCGGATCAACCGCGTTACAACCACTGGTCGAACAAGCTGGCCAAGCTTACCAAAATGAACATGCCAACGTGACGATCAACGTTCAAGGTGGTGGTTCCGGTGCCGGCCTTAGCCAAGTTGCTAAGGGCTCAGTTAATATTGGAAACTCAGACTTATTTGCACAAGAACAAAAAGGGTTAGACGCCAAAGGGTTAGTTGATCATAAAGTGGCCGTTGTGGGGATGGCACCTGTCGTTAATAAGGATGCCGGGGTCACGAATGTTTCTAAGCAAGAATTAGTTAAGATTTTCCAAGGCAAGATTACCAACTGGAAAGATGTCGGTGGTAAGGACGAAAAGATCACCGTTGTCAACCGGGCACAAGGTAGTGGGACGCGGGCAACGTTTGAAAAATGGGGCTTAGATAATGCCAAAGTGGCAACGAGCCAAGAACAAGATTCAAACGGGACGGTTCAAAAAATCGTCAGCACCACACCGGGGGCAATCAGTTACTTAGCGTTCTCATACGTTAAGTCTGATGTTCAAGCCTTAGCCATTGACAATGTTAAACCAACTGAAGCCAACGTTGCCACTAACAAGTGGAAGATCTGGGCATACGAACACATGTATACTAAGGGTCAACCAACTGGCGAATTAAAGAACTTCTTGACGTACATGACGTCCAAGTCAGTTCAAGGCAGTTTGGTTAAGAAATTAGGTTACATTCCGTTGACTTCAATGAAAGTTGACCGGGGCCAATCAGGTGCCATTACTGATTTGAAATAACCGCAAAAAAGTCGAGCAAGTTGTGCTCGGCTTTTTGTGTATCCTAAATATGATCTAGCAGAACTACCGGTAATCCAGCTTAATCCTGAGATACCGGTACTTCCGCAAACTGTTCACCCTGTTCAGTGAAGGTCACTTGACCACTCAATAAATTAGTGATGGCCGTTTGCACCGCGGCTAACTCTGCTGCACTCACTGCGATCGTCTGGGTGACTTGAACGCCGTAATCGGTATTTAGTATGACCAGTTGGTTTTGCTGCAAGTAATAGTTCAACGCGTCGACGTTGCGGTAATCAAGAGCAATCGCCAGCCGCATCTGTAAAACCCGTTCGACTTTGCCACACGCTTCGATTGCAGCGGCCGGGGTCCCGTTGTAGGCGCGAATTAGGCCGCCAGCCCCCAGCTTGATCCCGCCAAAGTAGCGCGTCACGATCGCCAAAACATCGTGAACGTCATTAGCCTTAAGGACTTCCAGAATTGGGGAGCCAGCCGTTCCTGAGGGTTCACCGTCATCACTCATCCGTTGAATGTGGTCGTCGTCGCCTAGCATGTAGGCAAAGCAATTATGGTTCGCCTTCGGGTTGGCAGCGCGGACCGCGGCAATTTTAGCCTGGGCGTCCTCCTCGCTGGTAATGCGGTAAAGGTGTGCGATGAAGCGCGATTTCTTGATGGTCTGTTCAAAGACCGTGTCTTGGGTAATGGTGTAATAGGGTTTCGTCAAAATTATCGATTCCTTTCGTGGATTTCAGCATGATTTGCGTATGTAATCTATAAAGGGGTGAAGACGTGCAAGCACAAGAACTATATGGTCGGCAGTTAGCCTTATTCGCCGAGGCCGCGCGTGACTTACCGGCTGGCTGTCAAGTTTTGCCAGCGATGCAAGTGACGGCGACCCAGGTCCAGTGTCAACGCTGTGGCAGTCAGCTGGACCGCCAGCGCGCGCAATTACCGAACGAACAGTATTATTGTTACCAATGTCTGAATCTAGGTCGTATCAGCACCCTCGTTAAACTCTATCATATGTCAGAACCGAATGCTTTTGCAACGGTCCCGACCTGTACTTGGACTGGTCAGCTAACGGCTCAACAAGCCGCGTGTGCACAAATGATTCAAGAAAAGTTTGCCGCACGAGAACGACAATTATTGTGGGCGGTGACCGGTGCAGGGAAAACGGAAATGCTGTTTCCCGGGATCACTTGGGCCTTAGCACAACGGTGGCGCGTGGCCATTGCGTCACCGCGAGTCGATGTTTGTTTGGAACTGGCGCCCCGATTGCGAGCAGCATTTGCGGATGCGCCAATTGCCGTGCTGCATGGCCGTGACCCGGAACCGTATCAATATACGCAACTGACGATTTGTACGACCCATCAATTGTTACGTTTTCGCCACGCCTTTGATGTCCTGATTATTGATGAAGTTGACGCTTTTCCATTCGCAGCTAATCCGCGCTTGGCATTTGCAGTCAAGCAAGCGCTCAAACCAGATGGCGCACTACTGTATTTAACGGCGACCCCTAGTCCGGCGCTGTTACGGCAAGTTCGACGAGGACAGTTAGCGATTAGTTATTTGCCATTACGGTTTCATCAACACTTACTGCCGACGATTACGGTGCGATTGCAGCCCAACTGGCCCCAGTTACTAGCACACGGCAAGTTGCCGCGGTGCCTAATTCAACGGTTACGGCAGTATCAGACGCGGCACCAACGCTTTTTGTTATTTGTGGCGCGAATCGAACAGTTGGCGCCCGTGCATCATCTGCTCCAACAGTTATTTCCGCAAATGGCGGGGCAGACGGTACATTCGGCGGACCCAGACCGGTTGACGAAGGTCCAGCAGATGCGAGATAAAGCCGTTCAATACTTAATTACGACAACGATTCTGGAGCGCGGCGTGACACTGCCGGGAATCGATGTCATTGTCTTAGGTGCGGATGATGCCGTGTTTTCGACGGCGGCGCTGGTGCAGATTGCGGGCCGGGTCGGTCGTAGCAAGGCACAACCAACTGGACTAGTCTGGTTTATTTGTCAGCAGCATGGCCGTAACATTAAGCAAGCACAGCGTCAGATTCGTACCGTCAATCGAAAGGGGCGAGCATTGCGTGCCAGCATGCCTATTGTGTCAAAGTCAGATTCAGATTAAGTTAACCTTGCCGTGGTTATTAAGCTGGCAACCCATGCGCCGCCCAGTGGTTTGTGACCGTTGCTGGCAACGCTTTGAGTCGATCAAGCGTCTCCATGCTTGTCCAGGTTGTGGGCGCGCACAAGACCAACCGACGCAATGTCTCGATTGTGCCCGCTGGCCGACATTAGCTGGTTTTCATAACGAAGCCCTATTTCGTTACAATGAGGCGATGCAAACTTATTTTCATCAGTATAAATTCAGCGGCGACTATCAATTGCGACAGGTGTTTGCGACGGTGTTTCAACAAGCTGTTTGCCAGCGCATCGCCCACACCGCAGCAATAGTTGTGACGATTCCTGTCACGCTCGCGACGATGCAGACCCGGGGATTCAACCAAGTGAGTGGGTGGATACCCACGATTGAAACGGCGGCAGTACTGACGACTCAAGCGACGACTAAGTTAGTGCCGCAGTCCAAAAAAGACCGGCACGCGCGGTTGCTGACGCCCCAACCGTTTAAATTAACCACGCCGACAGATATTACCGGTCAGTCGATTTTAATTGTCGATGATATTTATACGACGGGCCGCACGATTCGGCATGCGGCCAGCCTGCTTTTAGAAAACGGTGCCAAGAGCGTGACAGGGCTGACCCTCGCCCGTTAATTTCGGTGGAAAGTGCCGTTTGGATTGTTTATTGTAGCGCTTTCTATTATAATGAAATTAAGCAAAGTAATTAGAGAGTGGTCCTTTAATTACTTTGGGTACACAGTAATGTGTGTGAAGGGAGAGAAGATCTATGCTAAATTTTAATATTCGCGGTGAAAATATCGAAGTGACCCAAGCAATTCGGGACTACGTTCAAAAACGGGTGGGCAAGTTACAGAAGTACTTTGACAATAATGTTGACTCAATTGCCCATGTCAACTTAAAAGTTCACCCAGACAAGACGGCTAAAGTCGAAGTCACTATTCCACTTCCCTATTTAGTTCTCCGGGCAGAAGAAACTTCTCCTGATATGTATGCGAGCGTTGATTTGGTGACCGACAAGTTGGAACGCCAAATCCGTAAGTATAAAACTAAGGTCAACCGTAAGTCCCGTGAAAAGGGCTACAAAGCGATTGACTTTGCAGCGACTGATGAAACAGTTGCCGCTGCCGACAATGATCAGGACGATAAGTTAGACGTTGTACGCACGAAACGCGTGGCTTTAAAGCCAATGGATAATGAAGAAGCAATTCTGCAAATGGATATGCTCGGCCATGACTTCTTTATCTACGAAGATGCGGAAACCGACGCAATTAATATCGTCTATCGGCGTAACGATGGCCGTTATGGTTTGATTGAAACCGACGACAATCACTAAATTTTGAAACGTAACTAACGAGGACTGGTCAGTTGACCAGTTCTTTATTTTTGACCATGGAAGTCAGTTAGGGGCAGATGTTCGGTTAAGAAATGCTGTCCGACTGAATTAAAGAACCCGGGTCAGCGATTGGAAATATGGGGTTAAAGACTAATATTTAGTTAAGGATGTAAATAAAACGGCTGACGGTATCGGTTACATAGGGGCCCGTGGTTTTCATTACTAGTAAATAATGGTAAAATGACAGATGGTATTTTATTTTGAAATGGACAATTGAAATTAAAATTTAGATTAATTATTTGGAGAGGATACGTAAATGGCCAACATTTTAAAACGCTGGGTTGAAAGCGACAAGCGGACTATTCGGCGTCTGGATAAGATTGCTAATAAAGTTGAAGCTTATGCTGACGAATACGCCAAGTTAAGTGATGCTGACTTGCAAGCGAAGACCCCAGAATTTCGTGAACGTTACAAGGAGGGCGAATCGTTAGACGATTTGTTGCCAGAAGCATTTGCTACGGCGCGTGAAGGTGCTAAACGGGTGCTGGGACTTTACCCGTTCCACGTTCAAATCCTCGGTGGGATCGTGTTGCATCAAGGTGACATTGCCGAAATGAAGACTGGTGAAGGGAAGACCTTAACGGCCACCATGCCAGTTTATTTGAACGCCATCTCTGGTAAAGGGGTGCACGTTGTTACGGTTAACGAATATTTGTCAGCTCGTGACGCGACCGAAATGGGTGAGCTCTATAACTGGTTAGGCATGAGTGTCGGCATTAACGGTGCTGAAAAGTCACCAGAAGAAAAGCGGGCTGCCTATAACGCAGACATTACTTATTCAACCAATGGTGAAATCGGGTTTGATTACTTACGTGATAACATGGTGGTTTACCGTGAAGACATGGTACAACGCCCATTGAACTTCGCGATTATTGATGAAGTTGACTCCATCCTGATCGATGAGGCGCGGACGCCGTTGATTATTTCTGGTCAGTCAGAAGGGACGACTGGGATGTACAAACGGGCGGACCGGTTTGCCAAGACGTTGACTAAGGATGAAGATTACAAAGTCGACCTCGAATCCAAGACGGTTGCGTTATTGGACGAAGGGATTCGAAAAGCAGAAAAGTATTTCGGTTTAAAGAACTTGTATGATACTGACAACACGGCTTTGAACCATTACTTGGACGAAGCCTTACGGGCCAACTACATCATGCTCAAGGATAAGGACTACGTGATTTCTGACGGTGAAGCGTTAATCGTTGATTCCTTTACGGGTCGGATCATGGATGGTCGGCGTTTCTCTGACGGGTTACACCAAGCGATTGAAGCGAAGGAACACGTTGAGATTCAAGAAGAGACCAAGACCATGGCCAACATCACTTATCAAAACTTATTCCGGATGTACAAGAAGCTTTCCGGGATGACAGGGACGGCCAAGACGGAACAAGAAGAATTCCGTGAAATTTACAACATGGAAGTTATTACGATTCCAACAAACCGGCCAATGATTCGTGATGACCGTTCTGATTTACTGTACCCAACGTTACAAAGTAAATTTAACGCGGTTGTTAAAGAAATCAAGGAACTCCACGAAAAGGGCCAACCAATGCTAATTGGGACCGTTGCCGTGGAAACATCAGAATATTTATCACACCGTTTGGATGAAGAAAATATTCCGCACGTGGTCTTGAACGCCAAGAACCATGCCAAGGAAGCCGATATCGTTGCCAATGCCGGTCAACGCGGCGCCGTCACGATTGCCACCAACATGGCTGGTCGTGGGACGGATATCAAGTTAGGACCGGGTGTCAAAGAAGTCGGTGGGTTAGCCGTTATTGGGACCGAACGTCATGAATCACGGCGGATCGATAACCAATTACGGGGCCGTGCCGGTCGTCAAGGTGATCCTGGGATGTCACAATTCTACCTATCACTTGAAGATGATTTGATGTTGCGGTTCGGTTCTGAACGAATCAAGAACTTCTTGCAACGGATGAACGTGGAAGATGACGACGCTGTGATCCAGTCACGGATGATTACGCGTCAAGTTGAATCTGCGCAGAAACGGGTCGAAGGGAACAACTACGACTCACGTAAAAACGTGCTGCAATATGATGACGTCATGCGGGCCCAACGTGAAGTGATTTACGGGGAACGTCAACAAGTGATCATGGAAGAAAAATCCTTGAAGCCAGTGATTATGCCAATGATCAAACGGACCGTCGAACGCACTGTTCAATTGCATATGCAAGGCGATGAAAAGGATTGGGACCTTGGTGCCGTGGTTGACTTTGCACAAGCGGCCATGGTCAAGGAAGATTCCATCAGCGTCGATGACCTGAAAGGCAAGTCACCAGCTGAAGTTGAGGATTACTTGATGAAGCGGGTCGACGAAGTTTACGATGCTAAGACGAAGCAATTATATGATGCTGGTCAAATGCTTGAATTTGAAAAGGTCGTTTTATTACGAGTGGTCGATTCACATTGGACAGATCATATTGATTCAATGGACCAATTACGGCAATCAATTGGGTTGCGTGGTTACGGTCAGTTGAACCCATTAGTTGAATACCAACGTGACGGTTATCAGATGTTTGAAGAAATGGTCGCCGATATTGATTACGATACGACACGTCTCTTCATGAAGTCAGAAATTCGCCAAAATATTCAGCGTTAAGATTAAGGTTAACGAAAGCGAGTCTGAGACTGAGGTCTTGGGCTCGTTTTACGATTGCAAACGATATTAAATAAATAATAAATAAGTTGAAAGAAGGGTTCTTTGTGGAATTAAGTGAATATAAACACCTGATCACGGAAATGCAAAGTGCTGTCGACGACTTTAGGGGGTCGCTTTGACTTAGATGCGTTGAACGAAAGCATCCAAGAAAACGAAGCCCGAATGGCCGAACCAGGGTTTTGGGATGACCAGGCTGCGGCGCAAAAAGTCATTGACGATAATAATGCGTTAAAGAGTAAGTATGAGACGTTCAAACAATTGTCTGATGAGGTCGGCGACTTAGCGGTGGCGTACGAGTTACTTAGCGAGGAGCCAGATGCTGAGATGCAAGCTGAGTTCGAAACGGACTTCAAGCATGCCGAACATGATTTACAACAGTACCGCCTCAGTTTGCTATTAGATGGCCCGTATGACCGTAATAATGCAATTCTGGAAATCCATCCCGGTGCTGGTGGAACGGAATCACAGGACTGGGGATCGATGTTGCTGCGGATGTACACGCGTTGGGCCGCTAGTCATGATTTCAAAGTCGAAACGGTCGATTATCAAGCGGGTGATGAAGCTGGTATCAAGAGTGTCACGTTACTCATTAGTGGACATAATGCGTACGGTTATTTGCGCTCCGAAAAAGGCGTGCACCGGTTAGTCCGGATCTCGCCGTTTGACGCAGCTGGACGGCGGCATACGTCCTTTGCCAGTGTCGACGTGATGCCGGAACTAGACGATACGGTCGATATCGATGTGCGGCCAGAAGATCTGAAAATCGACGTTTATCGGGCGAGCGGGGCTGGGGGTCAGCACGTTAACAAGACCTCTTCAGCCGTTCGAATCACGCATATTCCGACTGGAATCGTGGTGGCTAGTCAGGCACAACGGTCTCAATTGCAGAACCGGCAAACGGCCCTTAATATGTTGCGGGCCAAGTTGTATGAGCGTGAAGAAGAGAAGAAAGCCAAAGAACGCGCAGCGATTCAGGGTGAACAGATGGACATTGGTTGGGGCTCACAGATTCGCTCCTACGTCTTCCATCCGTACACCATGGTGAAAGACCACCGGACCAATTACGAGTCCCATGATGGTCAAGCCGTGATGGATGGCGACCTTGATCCGTTCATGGACGCCTATTTACAATGGAAATTAGCGCAACGGAACCCCCAATAATGATGGGGTAATACTAAGGTGACCTATCGTTGTGTAGGTCGTCTTAGTATTTTTTTGGCTAAAAGTCTTATAATATAGAAATATTAATGCGGTAATAGCAAGGCTGACCAGTTTGAAACGGCGTTGGTCTACACCGGTAAAAATGCTATACTAACTTCAGAGTTTAACGTTAGGGGTCACGCACATGCAGGTATTGAAGATATTCGAATTGTTCCTTTTACAGCCACTCGTTTGGATTGGTTTACTGCGCAGCTATTTAACCGCCAAACGCCGAGTCACCTATGAACGCCAAAATTTTCATAGCGCCATCAATTCACAATTGGTCGAGGTCCGGCACTTTTTCATGGACGGCTGCTTATTGGGAATTTTAATGACCATCATTAGTTTGGCACTCGGGTTAGTGGTCTCACCAGTCTGGGTCGTCCTGTATGAGGCACTTGCGACCATTAGTCTGATTATTCTGCCGGGAATGCTAGTTCCGGTGACGGTCTTTGGCTTGAGTTGGTTGGGATACTGGCTCATGAGCCCCCAATTGACAACAGTTGGTGGAATTTTGCAACAGCACGGCATTTCAACGACGAGCATGAGTGGCAACTTGGTCGTTAATGGCTTGATGTTATTAGCCGTTGTTTTGGGGACGACGGCATTACTGCTACGTTGGCATGACCATCAAGGCCGCTCACCGAAGTTGCAGCCGGATCAGCGTGGTAAACGGCTGGTTCGTTACCAATGGCAGCAACTATTAGTCTTACCGGTTGGTGTGTTGATTCCAGGAGATTGGATTCATGCGACGCTTAGCTGGTGGCCGGTATTCACGGTTGGCGAGCGGTCATTTAGTATTATATTATTGCCATTATTAGTAGGTGCCAGTGCGCGGGTTTACAAGCAGTTGCCCCAAATTGCGTGGCGCCAACTCGCGACCCGCTTGGGGGGTGTCGCGGTGGTCAGCGTGATTCTCGCCATTGTGGCCCGCTTTGCAGTACTTAGTCCACAGTGGTTGCTGGGGCTATTAGCATTCGTAGTCGTGTTGACTTGGGTTGTGATGATTCAACATCGATTTGATGATCGGCATCAGCAATTGCGCTTCTCTGATACCGAACAGGGTGTGCGCGTAATTGGTCTCAGACCGAATACGCCCGCGGATAAGTTGAATCTAGACTTAGGCGACGTGATTCTGGAATGTAATCGGCAGCCGGTCAACACGGAAGCGGAGTTTTATGCTGCGCTATTGAAAAGTCCAACCTACGTCCATTTAAAAGTACGTAACCGACAACAAGAATTGATTATTACCGAAACGGCGATTTATAATGGCGCCCCACACGAGTTAGGAATTGTGTTATTCACTGATCAGGAGGATTAATGACCATGGATAAGATTTTAGTGGTAGACGATGAACCGGCAATCGTAACGTTATTGTCATACAACTTAAAACAGGCGGGATACGAGGTCGTGACGGCGACGAATGGTGCGGACGCGTTGTCACTAGGTCTGGAACAATCGTTTACATGTATTTTGTTAGATTTAATGTTGCCGAAATTAGATGGAATGGAAGTCACTAAAAAGTTACGGCAAGAAAAGATTCAGACGCCGATTATTATTGTGACAGCTAAAAATGATGAATTCGATAAGGTCTTTGGATTAGAACTCGGGGCGGATGACTATATCACCAAGCCGTTCTCACCCCGCGAGGTCTTGGCGCGAATCAAAGCGGTGATTCGGCGGACAACCCCTGATGAACCGGTGACACCACCAACGCCAATCGCACCCGCTAATCGTTCCGTGATGCTAGTCGGCGATTTGCAGATTGACCAGAATAAATATCGGGTCGCACGCAACGGTGAAAATATCAGTTTGACACCGAAAGAGTTCGAGCTACTGATTTATTTTGTCGAACGTGAAGGTCGGGTGCTCAGTCGTGATGCGATTTTAAACCATGTCTGGGGCTATGATTATGCCAGTGAGACACGCATCGTGGATATTCACATTTCGCATTTACGGGAAAAAATCGAAGCAGATCCAAAACATCCGCGCCTGATTCGGACGGTCCGGGGCTTCGGCTACGAATTCGTGGGTGACAGTCATGCATAATCGCTGGCAACAGACGACCAGAATTTTAGTCATGGAAAACGTCCTGATTACATTGATTGTCCTGGTCGTGTTGCAGCATTTTTCACCAATCAAGTGGTCGTGGGGATTAGTGCTGAGCCTCTGCTGCGGGCTCATTGGCTTAGCAATTATTGAAGGGGTTATCACTTGGCATCAGCAATATAATCGCCAAAAAACGATCGACCGGATGGAAGCCAAACTGCGCCAGATGAGCAGTCAGCAGTTTCCACCCCACATTTTACTGCCACAGTCAGACCCGTTATATAGTCTGGCCCAGGCAGTCAATCAATTAGAAAGCTTTCAAAAGCATCAAACGCGGCGTGCGGAGTTACAAGAAAAAGAACTGATGATGATCATGCGCTATTTACCCGTTGGGGTGATGGTAATTGACCATCGCCGACAAGTACAACTGTCCAATCCAACGATGAGTGAGTTGTTACAGGTTTCCGTTAACTCTGTTGCCCACATTTATACGAAGGACATCCAACTGTACGCGTTGACCAAGTTGATTGAAGATACGATTACTAGTGGTGACAATCAACGGGCGACGATCACATTGACGCCGGCACCTAATACGCAAGTGGTGGAAGCTTCCACTGTTTACATTCAAGGGAACCGCGGCCAGTTTCAAATCGTCTTGATTCTGTATGATATTACTGAGGTCTATATGATCGAACAGATGCAGGATGATTTTGTTAGCAATGCCAGTCATGAATTGAAGACGCCGATTACGGCGATTGCGGGGTTCACTGAGACGCTACTAGGTGGGGCAAAGGATGATCCAGAAACGCTCGACCAATTTTTGCACATTATTGCGGATGAGAGTCAGCGGCTGATCGATTTGATTCAAGACGTGCTCTCGTTGTCACGCATTCGAGCTCAGAACACGACCAAGTTAACCTTGTCGTCAGTTGCGGTGCGACCGTTGATTACGCAAGAACTAGCGGTCGTTCAGCAGGCCACCGACCGGCAACACTTGACGATTAATAATCAAGTTGATCCGGATTTGACCGTGACCAGTGATGCTCAAAAACTCAATCAAATCGTCAAAAATTTGCTGACGAATGCGATTAAATATAATCGACCACAGGGGAGTGTGACGATTGCGACCCATGTCGGTGAACAATCTTGGTCGTTGATTATTAAAGATACTGGGATTGGAATTAGCGCGGACGACCAGCAACGGATCTTTGAACGCTTCTATCGCGCCAGCCCATCCCGCTCACAGCAACTCGTGAGCGGTACGGGACTCGGACTAGCCATCGTCCAGGAACTCGTGAATGCGATGCAAGGCACGATCGAAGTGGTCAGTCAGCGAGGCGTCGGCACAACAATGACGGTGACGTTACCTTTAATTGCGCCGGAATCAGATTAACTAACCGGTGATACGCATTGTAGGCGTTATTCTTTAGCATTAAAGATAATTAAAACGTGCTATTTTCTAAGTTCAAGAGCCGCCAGCTGAGACCCGCTGGAACAGTGCGAGTTAGCGTAAACTTGCTGTCGTGGAGACGTCCTAGGCCGGCTTCCAGGCATTCTGGGCAATGGCCGGAACGTCGTGGACACAGATTTAAGCCGACAAACCACGTCTTAAATACTGGTCTTCCACTAACCAAGCCAAGAACGCTTGCTAAGTGGAATTTCACCACTGGGCCTTGCCCAGAATACCTTCCAGCCGGGATGGTATTCGAAAGGCAGACATGTGTGGACCCAACATTTTATTGGATTAGTCTTTGATTCCTTGGTACACGGGGACTTTGATATTGAACTTTCAGATCGGTTTCTAACAATCGTTAACTTTCTTACCCATGTTTTAGCTTTTCGAATCAGCAACTCCACGGTACTTGTCAGAACTTTTCCTAGTTGTCTGAAATAGCAAAATCTTGGATTCTCAACGAAGATAATCCTATCGACTAAGTCCAAGACCAGTTGCTATTGAAGTTGGTGGCATTAAGATGGGTGAATAATATTTGCTAATCTTCTCAGCAGTTAAATGCCATAAGTCATCATCGATACTGATTAAAAGTTTGCTTGAAGGACCAGTCACCAAATATTCAGTGGTCAATTGCACCTAGATAGGTGGACGTTCATCCGCCATTCGAGTGGCTTCCCGACTGGAGGGGCTGGCTGACAATGCTCAAGGGCGAAATTCTTCTTGTCCGGGCGGGTTTCCCGGGCTAGAAGAAGACTCGTATTTGAAATCGCACAGTGGGTTTCTGTGTGAGTTCAAATCGATGTCCGCCCTGTTCCAGCGTTGTCAGCCAGCCCCGGAAGTCGGATTAGAAAGCGCATCTGCTGACGAACAGGACGCCAACTTGGCACGTTTTAATCATGATTCATGATAAATCAACTAACACATTGTGTCCGTGATATTAATGGTGCCCACTGACAAGTCACCATTAAAAATGATTCAAAACATAACGATTTTCAAAGTGAAATGTAAACTTTGAAAATCGTTTTTTTGTGCACCTTTCTCATGTTCTTGCCATTTTAGGGCGGATAAATCGTCAAATCCTTAAAAATAATTCGACGTTTACACAATCTTTACAAAACTCATATAAAGCATTTACACAAACTTTGTATTATTGATATTGAGCAATGGGTAGGAGGTATACATTTATGAAAAAAAGTCGGGTCATCCAATTAATTGGGTTGGTCGTGATTATTGGATTGGTCGGGTTGGCGTATGTGCGTCGTGACCGGACCAGTGCCAGTGAATCGATCACAGCAGTTGGATCAACGGCCTTACAGCCACTAGTTGAAGCTGCCGGTGAACAATATAGTAGTACCCACACCGGGGTGTTCATCAATGTGCAGGGTGGTGGTTCTGGAACGGGGCTGAGTCAAATTCAGTCGGGCGCTGTCGCTATTGGTAACTCAGATATTTTTGCAGAAGAACAATCGGGTATCACCGCTAGTAAGTTGATTGACCATCGGGTTGCCGTGGTCGGCATCGCACCAATCGTCAACAAACGCGCGGGTGTCACTAATTTGACGCAACAACAGCTCATCCAGATTTTCACGGGTAAAGTGAAGAACTGGCGTGAAGTCGGTGGACGGGACTTACCAATCACACTGATCAACCGCGCACAGGGCTCTGGAACACGTAAAACCTTTGAGCGGTATGCCTTAAAGGGTCATGAAAGTATTGAATCCCAGGAACAGGATTCTTCCGGATTGGCACGCTCAATCGTTGCCAGTACGCCAGGTGCCATCAGCTACGTGGCATTTTCATATTTAGACAAATCTGTTCAGACCGTCAAAGTTGACGGTGTTCGACCAACAGAGCAAAATGTGCGGAATAATCGCTGGTACATTTGGTCGTATGAACACTTATATACTGGGAAAAATCCCAACCAATTAACTAAAAAATTTATTGATTACATTTTATCAACCGCTGTTCAACAAAAGTTAGTCAAGCAGTTAGGTTATATTTCGGTCCATGACATGCAAGTTCAGCGGAATGCGGCCGGTAAAGTTTCAGTTGTGAAATGAGGGAGAGCGCATGGATAAAATTAGAGAGAGTTTATTGAAAAAATCAGTTGCTAGCAAGATCGAACGACGTGGTAAAGCCATTAGTTTGCTCTGCCTAGCTTTAATTGTCGGCGTCGTTTTTTTGATTTTTTACTTTGTGGCGTCACGGGGACTCGCAACGTTCTTCGAAAATCACATTAATATTTGGCAATTCTTGAGCGGCACACAATGGAATCCTGGCACGATTGGCAGTAATGGTCAACCGGCCGTGGGCGCCTTACCAATGATTGTCGGGTCGTTCTTGATTACGATTCTTTCCTCATTGGTTGCAACGCCCTTTGCCATCGGAACTGCCGTCTTTATGACTGAAATCTCACCTCGTCGCGGGGCACAAATCTTGCGGCCAGTTACTGAGTTATTGGTCGGTATTCCATCAGTTGTTTATGGGTTTATCGGTTTACAAGTTGTTGTACCATTCGTTCGCAATACGTTTGGCGGTAGTGGCTATGGGATCTTATCAGGGACGTTCGTGCTGTTTGTCATGATTTTACCGACTGTGACGTCCATGACGGCCGATGCGTTGAATGCGGTCCCTCGTTATTACCGAGAGGCGTCCTTAGCTTTGGGTGCCACTCGTTGGCAAACAATTTATAAAGTCGTGTTACGCGCGGCGACTCCTGGTATGCTGACGGCGGTCGTCTTCGGGATGGCCCGGGCGTTCGGGGAAGCCCTCGCGGTACAGATGGTCATCGGGAATGCGACGCTGTTACCACACAACTTAGTCTCACCAGCAGCAACCTTGACGAGTATCTTGACGATGGGAATTGGAAACACGGTCATGGGGTCATTACAAAATAATGCACTCTGGTCATTAGCAATGATCTTGTTACTGATGTCCTTAGTCTTCAACCTAGTTATCCGCTACATTGGGCGAAAGGGGAAATTAAACCATGAACGCTAAACGAACTGATAAAATGGCGACCGGGATTCTCTACGGCGTCGCGGCCTTCGTGGTCATTATTCTAGTCGCCCTGTTAGGGTACATTTTGATTCAAGGGGTGCCCAAGATTTCTTGGCACTTCTTAACATCACCAGCGTTAGCCTTTGAAGCTGGTGGGGGGATTGGGATTCAATTGTTCAACTCCTTCTACCTGTTATTTTTAGCCTTACTGATTTCGCTCCCTATCTCGCTGGGTGCCGGAATTTATTTAAATGAATACGCGCCACAAAATACGGTCACTGGTTTGATTCGGACGACCATCGAAATTTTGAGTTCTTTACCTTCCGTGGTCGTGGGGTTGTTCGGTTATTTATTCTTCGTGGTTCAGTTCAAGTTAGGCTTTTCGATTCTGTCTGGGGCGTTTGCACTGACTGTTTTCAACTTACCGATTTTGACGCGGAGTATTGAAGAAGCCTTAGCCAATATTTCAGATAATCAGCGAGAGGCGGGTTACGCCCTTGGATTATCACGCTGGGAGACGGTGACCAAAATCGTCGTCCCCGCTGCGTTACCAAGTATCATTACGGGGGTCGTCCTCAGTGCCGGCCGAATCTTTGGGGAAGCCGCAGCCTTGATCTACACGGCGGGCCAAAGTGCACCAGCGTTGGACTTTACCAACTGGAATCCGTTCGACATTAGTAGTCCGTTGAGCCCCTTACGACCAGCCGAAACGTTGGCGGTCCACATTTGGAAAATCAACTCTGAAGGGATCATGCCGGATGCCAAAGCCGTTTCAGCCGGTGCTTCAGCCGTGCTGATTATTGCGGTCTTACTCTTCAACTTCTTGGCTCGTTGGCTCGGCAAACGCTTGTACAAACACTTAACCGCTGAATAAAGGAGGCCGTTTTGATGGCAGATAACACAATGATAACAACGCAACGAAATATTATGACGTTTGATCCTAAAGACCACGAAATCGCGCTTTCTACCGAAGACTTACACGTCTTTTACGGGAATTCGGAAGCCATTTCGGAAGGTGATTTGCAATTCGAACGGTATAAAATCAGTGCGTTAATTGGCCCTTCTGGTTCCGGGAAGTCGACCTACTTGCGGTCTTTAAACCGGATGAATGACCGGATTGCGACTGTAAAGGGTAAAATTATGTATCGTGGCTTGGATATTAATAGTAATGACATTGATGTCTATGAAATGCGTCGGCACATTGGGATGGTGTTCCAACGGCCGAACCCGTTTGCAAAGTCGATTTATGAGAACATTGCCTTTGCATTGCGGCAGCGTGGGTTGAACAATAAACAACAGTTGGATGAAATCGTTGAACGTTCACTCCGTCAAGCTGCGATGTGGGACCAAGTTAAGGACGATTTGAATAAGAGTGCGTTAGCGCTATCCGGTGGGCAACAGCAACGGCTCTGCATCGCGCGGGCAATTGCGGTCAAGCCTGATATCTTATTACTGGATGAACCGGCGAGTGCCCTCGATCCAGTCTCGACTAGTCAAATCGAAGATACCTTACTAGAATTAAAGCAAAACTACACGATTATTATCGTGACTCATAACATGCAACAAGCGTCACGGATTAGCGATTACACGGCGTTCTTTAACCTTGGAAAGGTCTTGGAATACTCAGAAACTGGTGAGATTTTTACGAATCCGCAAGTTGACCTGACAAACGACTACATTTCCGGGAACTTTGGATAGGAGGATCGTTCATGAGTACAATTTTAACGACTGAGAACTTATCATTATTTTATAGTAAAAAAGAAGCTCTGAAAGGTGTTAACCTAGACTTTGAGGACCGCGGGATCACTGCGTTGATTGGCCCTTCCGGTTGTGGGAAATCCACTTTTCTGCGCTGCCTGAACCGCATGAATGATCTGATTCCAAACGTCACGATTACTGGTGAAGTTAATTTTAACCAGCATAATATTTACGCTCCGACGATGGATACGGTACAATTACGGAAAGAAGTTGGGATGGTATTCCAACAACCCAATCCTTTTCCGTTCTCAATCTATGAGAACGTGGTCTATGGGCTACGTTTAGCTGGTGTCCATGATAAGGAACGTTTAGATGCGGCCGTTGAAAAGAGTTTGAAGCAAGCGGCAATTTGGGATGAAGTTAAGGACCGCTTGCACGCCAATGCGTTATCACTGTCTGGTGGGCAACAACAACGGGTCTGCATCGCACGGGTGCTTGCTGTGGAACCCGATATCATTCTCCTAGATGAAGCAACCAGTGCGCTGGATCCCATCTCTAGTCGAATGATTGAAGAGACCCTATTGAATTTACGTCAAGATTACTCTATCATAACTGTTACGCATAACATGCAGCAGGCTTCACGAATTTCTGACCGCACGGCGTTCTTCTTGAATGGTGAATTGATTGAAGTGAACGATACCAAGCAGATTTTCATGAATCCGGTTAGACAAGAAACCAATGACTATATTTCGGGACGATTTGGTTAGGAGGAAAAAACATGCGACGACTTTTTGATGATGAACTAAATGATATTGATGCAAACTTCACTGAGATGGGAATGATGGTCAGCGAAACGATCGAAAAGGCGGTTAAAGCCTTTATTGACCATGACCGCGATTTGGCCCAAGAAATCATTGATAATGATAAAAAAATCAATCAACGTGAAGTGGAACTAGAACAAAAATCGTTTGAAATGATTGCGTTATACCAGCCCGTGACTTCCGATTTACGGGAAATTGTCACCATCTTGAAAGCCGTTTCTGAATTGGAACGTATGGCTGACTACGCGCGTAACATTGCCCACGCCACGATTCGGGTCAAGGGTAACGTTCGTGTTCCTGAAATCGAAGCCGCGTTATCCGAAATGGGTAACCGGGTTCGGAAGATGGTAGAAGACATGTTAGCCGCCTACGTGAAGAGCGATGACCAAGAGGCGCGCCGCGTTGCCGCTAAGGATGCCAAAGTCGGTGAGATGTACGACAAGATCAACGCTAAGGGCATCTCTAAGATGGAACGGCACCCAGAGACGGTAATCGGGTCGACGGATTATTTAAATGTGGCGACTTACCTGATGCGGATTGGGGCCTTAGTAACGAATATCGGCGAATGGATCGTTTATTTGAACACGGGCGAAATCATCGAACTGAATCCAGAAAGCTCCAACTTAGTCTAGTTAATCATAAATAATTCTTTAAAGCCGGTCGTCTCGTTTGCAACCGGCTTTTATAATTAGTAAGATAAAGTTAGACCAGACTTATAAGGAGTGGCTAACGATGAAATCAAATACAAAACAAAAATTAACTAAATCCAATAATCGCGTTTTTGCCGGAGTCTTGGGCGGAATTGCTGAATATTTAAATTGGAATGCAAATGTATTACGAGTCTTATATGTTATTTTGACCTTAATTACCCATGGCTTTGGTCTTTTGGTATACTTATTACTAATGACAATTATCCCAAGTAAGCCAGAAAATACCGGCTTCTTCGAACAGATGCGGCAGAGTGCTGGCCAACCAGCACAACCAACCAAACATGGACGAAAAGAAATTCATAATGTTCATGAGGAGGATGAGCCGCGTCACCAAGATTAATGGAGTGATAAAAAAGTGGGTTTTGTGAAACGAATTTTAATCAATACGATCCTATTTATTGCGATTGCGGGCTTCTTTCAGAGTAGCTTTCACGTTGCCAATGTGTGGATGGCATTATTAGCAAGCTTAGTGTTGGCGTTCCTGAACGCTGCCATTAAGCCGGTATTGATCATCCTTTCATTGCCAATTACGTTAATCACGTTAGGGCTGTTTAGTATTGTCATCAACGGGTTTATGCTCCAAATGACCTCGTTTGTCGTTGGCAAGAATAACTTTGGCTTTTCGAGTTTTGGCATGGCGATTCTTGTCTCCGTCCTGATGTCGATTGCCAATGTGATCGTATCCAATTTTTTCGCAAAAGACAGCATTGATGGTGAATAAAGCGCTTTAAAGTGCTAAAATTAGCAGATAGGGATAATCCGTTTTCAGTCATAAAAGTGTGGCCGCTTGAAAAGGTAGCGTAATAGCGCGACTGGACAACGCCGGTCACACTTTTTTATTAACGGAACGATTTGGAGGGATTCATTTGGCAGAGAGTGTAACCGTTGCCGATTTGGTTAAAAATACGCGTCTGGACGTTTACCATGGCGCTGATTTATTAGATAAAAAAGACATTACGACTAGTGATATTTCACGCCCGGGACTCGCGTTGACCGGTTACTTCAACTACTATCCACGTGAACGGGTTCAATTATTAGGCAAAACTGAAACCGCTTATTCAAAGAACATGAGTCATGATGAACGCTTGATGATTTTTCGTAAAATGTGTCAATTAACGACGCCAGCGTTTGTGATTTCAACTGGTTTACCAGTGCCAGAAGAACTGGTTCAAGCTGGTGAAGAGAATGGGGTGCCGATTCTTGGCACTAAGATGACGTCGTCACGGATCTTGAGTAATATGACCAATTACTTGGAAGGCAAGCTCGCTGAACGGCAGTCCGTTCATGGGGTCTTGGTCGATATTTATGGTCTCGGTGTCTTGATCACTGGTGACTCCGGTGTTGGGAAGAGTGAAACCGCGTTGGAATTAGTCAAACGGGGCCATCGTTTGATTGCCGATGACCGGGTCGATGTTTATCAACAAGATGAACAAACACTGGTTGGTGAAGCGCCTGCAATTTTGAACCACCTGTTGGAGATTCGCGGTATCGGAATCATTGATGTCATGAACCTCTTCGGGGCTGGTGCGGTCCGTCAAGATACTGACATTGACCTCATCGTCCACTTAGAGAATTGGACGCCTGATAAGCAATTTGATAGACTAGGGAATGGAGAACAGAATCGGAAATTCTTTGATGTTGAAGTTCCAGAAATCTCAATTCCAGTCAAGACTGGGCGTAACCTTGCCATTATTATTGAGGCGGCGGCCATGAACTTCCGTGCCGAGAGTATGGGATATGACGCAACCAAGGTATTTGATGATAACTTGAACAAGCTGATCAAAACGAATTCCGTCCACGATTCTCACAAGGCATAAGGAGATGGCAGTAGCGTGAATACCGTTTTAGGGGCACTTAACCCGATTGCACTACGGTTGGGACCAATTCAGGTCCATTGGTACGGCGTCATTATTGCGAGCGCCGTCGTGATTGCGGTGGCACTCGCGGTACGTGAAGGTCAGAAGCGGGGCATTCGTCCCGATGATATTTACGACATGATTTTATGGGCACTCCCATTTACGTTGATTGCGGCGCGGACGTATTACGTCATCTTTCAGTGGTCGTATTATAGTCAACACCCGAGCGAGATTATTCGTATCTGGGATGGTGGGATTGCCATATACGGTGGCTTGATTGGTGCCGGAATTGTGGTCGTCCTATTCTGTCGGTCGCGGTTCATTCCCACCTGGTTAATGTTGGACGTTGCGGCGCCCACGGTGATCATGGGCCAAGGAATTGGTCGCTGGGGTAATTTTATGAACCAGGAAGCCTTTGGGCGCGTCACGAGTCTGAGCTTCTTGCAAGGGCTTCATTTGCCCGAATGGCTCATCAATCAGATGTATATCCAAGGCGCGTATCGCCAACCGACTTTTTTGTATGAATCAGTCTGGGATTTATTGGGGTTTGTGATGTTGATGGTGACCCGCCATCGAACGAATTGGTACAAGCAAGGTGAGGTCTTCTTGACGTACGTTGCTTGGTACGCCTTTGGTCGCTTCTTTACGGAAGGGATGCGTACTGATTCGTTAATGTTATTTAACGTCATTCGAGTCTCACAAGCATTATCAGTCGTGCTCTTCTTCGGGAGTATCGGCCTGATGATCTGGCGGCGGCGACGTCATCCAGAGAATCGCTGGTATTTAGCTGGTTCAGGGCAAAAGATTGCCACGGAAAACAAGTAGAGTAGAGGTTATTTACATGTCAAAACAAATTGCCGTCTTAGGTGCTGGCTCATGGGGCAGCATCTTGGCAAATTTATTAGATGAAAATGGTCATTCCGTTCGTTTATGGTCGTACGCACCTGCACAGGTCGCTGAACTCAACGAACACCACACGAATCAGCGCTATGTGCCTGATTTTCACTATTCAGAAACATTGACGGCTTATTCAGATTTAGCAACCGCAATCGACGGTGCCGACGTGATTTTATTCGTCGTTCCAACCAAGGCAATTCGGAGCGTCGCACACCAAGTTGCCGACGTGTTAGCGAAAACGAATGCCCACCCAATCATTGTTCACGCAAGTAAAGGGTTGGAACAAGAGACCCATAAACGGTTGTCGCAAGTCTTGGCTGAAGAAATTCCGTCTGCGCAACGTGAAGCAATCGTCGTATTATCAGGGCCAAGTCACGCTGAAGAAGTCGCACGGAAAGATATTACGCTGATTACTGCGGCGAGTGATAATGAGGCGGCGGCCGAAACGGTACAACAACTCTTCATGAACGATTACTTCCGAATTTATACGAATACGGACGTGGTCGGTGTTGAACTGGGCGCTGCGCTCAAAAATATTATCGCGTTGGGTGCTGGTGCGTTACATGGCTTAGGCTATGGTGACGATGCCAAAGCAGCCTTGATGACGCGGGGACTAGCTGAAATCAGTCGGTTAGGTGTTGCGCTAGGGGCGAACCCGCTAACGTTTATCGGCCTTTCTGGTGTCGGCGATTTAATCGTTACTGCGACGAGTGTGCATTCACGTAACTGGCGTGCTGGTAACGAGCTCGGCTCCGGTCAAGATTTGAAGACGGTCATCGATACGATGGGTATGGTTATTGAAGGTATTCCGTCAACTAAAGCGGCTTATGAATTAGCTCAGCAACAAAATATCGAAATGCCCATCACGGAAGCGATTTATGATGTATTATATAAGAGTGCTGATATTAAGGAAGTCATTCCACAATTAATGCGGCGCGAGGGGAAACCTGAGATTCAGTAGGAGTTTCCAAACTAATTTCACTATTTTTAGGAGGATTATCACATGTCAAAAGTTAGAAAAGCCGTTATCCCAGCGGCCGGTTTAGGGACCCGGTTCTTACCTGCTACTAAAGCGATGCCTAAGGAAATGTTACCAATCGTTGATAAGCCAACGATTCAGTTCATTGTTGATGAAGCACGCAAATCTGGTATCGAAGATATTGTTATCGTTACTGGTAAGAGTAAGCGGAGTATTGAAGATTACTACGATTCTAATCCAGAACTTGAAGATAATTTACGGGCCAAGCACAAGGAAGAAATGCTGAAGTTGGTTCAAGAAACGACCGATATTAACTTATACTTCATTCGTCAATCACACCCACGTGGCTTAGGGGATGCGGTCTTAACGGCCAAAGCGTTCGTTGGTGACGAACCATTCGTTGTCATGCTTGGTGATGATTTGATGGAAGATAAAGTGCCATTAACGAAGCAATTGATGAATAGTTACGATAAGACACATGCTTCAACCTTGGCTGTTATGAAGGTTCCTCACGAGGAAGTTTCTAAATATGGGGTCATCAATCCTGAAAGTGAAAAGGAACCTGGCTTGTACAACGTTAACAACTTTGTTGAAAAGCCATCACCTGAAGATGCACCTAGTGATTTAGCCATCATTGGTCGTTACTTACTAACACCAGAAATTTTTGATGTTCTAGAACATCAAAAACCTGGTAAGGGTGACGAAATTCAATTGACCGATGCCATTAATACGTTGAACAAGACGCAACGCGTTTTCGCCCACGAATTCAAAGGTACGCGGCATGATGTTGGTTACAAGTTCGGTTACTTGAAGACGACCATCGAATACGGGTTGACTCATCCAGATGTTAAGGACGACTTACGGACTTACATCAAGGACTTAGGTGCCCAATTAACCAAAGAAGATAGCACAACGGCACCAAAGGCCACTAAAAAAACAACCAAATAAGCGCCACTGATCAAGTTGAGCATCGTCTTAACTTGATTGACGAGCGAGAATCGGCAGCTATTCCAATCTGGGGTGACTGCCGATTTTTTGCGGTGGTCAAATGAGGTGAGAAGTCGTATGGCTGACCCATGTCAGAAATACCGATCAATGAACTGGCCGGCTACGGTATGCTGCATAAAAAAGCCATGAAATCTGCTTCAGATTTCATGGCTGTAATCCAAGACAATCGCACGTCGTTATCAGTGTGAGCCCCAATTAATGATGAATAGAATAATAGCTAATGGTCGGCCTTTAATTTGAATAAATGGGGTTTGCCGTAATAGTAACCTTGGCGTAATGCGATATTTAGGTCATCCGCCATCTGGTCTTCAACGTCATTTTCGACGCCTTCGAGAATCAGGCGAATATCATGCTTTAAAGCGATGTCGCGCCAAAATTTCAGTTGAATTGGAATCTCGTTTTCGCGATCTTCCGCGCGAAAGTTTTGCATCGCAAACTTGATTTCTTCAGCTGATTCTAACAATGGTTTGATGTGATCATACACGTTGATGCCAGTCCCAACATCATCAAGACTGAATTGTAAACCGCTGGCCTTGTACTTGGCAATTTGTTGTTGCATGGCCGCCAACGTATAGGTGTCTTCACCTGGTTCTTCGGTGACTTCAACGATGACGTGAACCGGGAATAATTTCTTCTGCGCGTCAATGACGGCGTTGGCGATGTCATCGTTCAGAAATCGTTTGCGGTTGAAATTAATCGACACCGAGCCAATTTTAAGTGCTAGTTCACTGGCCGTAGCCTTTAGTAAGCTGACTTGTACATCGATTGGAATATTATCGAAGCTCTCCGGTAATGTCCAGCGGTCCTGATCAGTTTCACGATAGCGAATCAGCATTTCGTAACCAATCAGTGAATTATTAAATTTATTTAACTGAGGCTGAATAAAGTAACGGTACATGAGCTGGCTCCTTTGATTGGATTAAAACGTTGAACCTTTCACTAATACATACTATACCAAATAACGACTTAGGGAAACTGTTTGTCACTGACTTTTTTGCATTGTGTTGAATGTCAATTGGGATAATGATAATTGTGCTCAATCAACTAGTTGGCCAGTTAAGTGCTCACAGTCGTTGATAAGCGGCAGAAATTAAACGAGTTCAGGTCCCACATCGCAGCTTGTCATTCGGAGGTTTGGTGGTTACGAATGGACGTCATGTCTCGTGCAGCGTCAGCATAATTTGTGGTGATCTTGATTCGCGACGAGATGAGTATGAGATTGCATCAACGAGTCAGTTGAATACTTGCTGTTTTTAGGGCGACTAAGCTGTTCAAGAAGACTGGTTTCAATTCGGCCGTAATAACCGTCAGCCACCCCTGACCATAACGACGGTTATCAGGTTATCAATAACTGTGTCAATTGTTGATTAAGTAATGTAAATTTAGAGAGAAGCAGTTATAATTGATTATGTTTAAATAAATCAAATTAATAATGGGAGTAAATGAAATGAAAATCGTAATTGTTGGGTGTACCCATGCTGGGACTGCCGCTGCAGCCCAAATTTTGAAAAGTCATCCTGAAGCCACAGTTCGAATCTATGAACGTGATGATAATATCTCCTTTCTATCCTGTGGGATTTACTTGTACTTGGGGGGCAAAGTCAATCACCTAGAGGACATGTTTTATTCTTCACCAGAGGCCTTAGCCAAGCTGGGAGCGTGTGTTAAAACACAGCATAACGTGCTCAAAATTGACGCGCAGGCCAAAACGCTGCAAGTCGTCGATATGCAGACGGGGAAAGTCTTCGATGATACCTACGATAAGTTGATTATGACGACGGGGTCAAACGTGGCCGTGCCACCGATTTTTGGGATTGATGAATCCAAAGTGTTGCTCTGCAAGACTTATCAACAAGCCCAAGAAATTTACGAGACTGCCAAGGACAATCAGCGCATTGCCATCATTGGGGCGGGCTACATTGGCACGGAACTATCCGAAAGCTATGCTAATACGAATCATGACGTCACCTTGTTCCAATCACATGACCAGATTTTGAATAACTACATTAGTCCGGATATGTCCGACCAGGCGGTGCAATTGTTGAAAGCGCACGGCGTCAACGTGTTGCTGAACCATCAAGTGACGGCCTTTACTGGTGGGGATGATGGCGAACTCGTTATCGAAACCAATCAGGGCGATTTTACGGCTGATTTGGCAATCGTCGGGACCGGGTTTGTGCCGAATACGGAATTGTTGCGGGGACAGGTCGAGATGGATAAGCACGGTGCCATCATTATCAATGACTATGTTCCGACCTCGAATCCTGATATTTACGCTGCCGGGGACTCGTGCGTCGTCAACTTTAATCCGACGGGGGCGTCAGCCTATACGCCACTAGCGACTAATGCCGTTCGTCAAGGTGCCTTGGCGGGGTTAAACGTCTTTGGCAATCAGCAACGCTACATGGGGACACAAGCGACGTCCGCGATGCAACTCTTTAACCACACACTGGCAACGACCGGTTTAACGCTGAAAATGGCCCAGCAAAGTCATATTCCAGCCGAACGGGTCACGTTTGACGGCACGTGGCGGCCTAGCTATATGCCAAGCACCGATAAACTCACGATCGAACTCATCTATAATCCGGAGAATCGTAAAATCTTGGGTGCCCAATTCTTGAGTGCCCATGAGGTCGCCCAGTCCGCGAGCGCAATCTCGATTGCGATTCAAAATGGGAATACGATTGACGACCTATCCTTTGTCGACATGTTATTCTCGCCTAATTTTGATGACCCGTTTAACTACCTGAACTTGGTCGCACAACAAGCCGTTGAACAGGAACGTCAGGCCGGACGCGATAACCCCCGTATCACGGCCTATGGCGATTGGGCAAAACAAAATGACCGTGACTTACAGTAAGCCGTTACGTCGATATTGGTGGTTAATCGGCCTGCTGATAGCGTTGATGGGACTGAGTGGGTGTCGACAGCAGACAACCGTAAAGCCGCCCAAACAAGCGCCCAGTGGCTTTGTCGTGACTACGAAATATGCGGCTGATTCTAAGCAGCAACGCCAACGCTTGGCGAACTTTATTAAGCGCGGCTTGTTGACCAAGCAGGGCCTATACACGAATTATTTGGATACGGCCAAACGGACCACGGCGACTGCAAGCGGCCACGAGATGCTGAGCGAATCTTCCGGGATGTGGCTACAGTATCTGGCTACCACGCATCAGTGGGCGCAGTTTCGGCAATTTTACCGGCAGACTAAGACGACATTTGATGAAAAGGGGTTGTTCAGCTATCGCTATGATCCGCGGGCGAAGAAACGCTACAGTGTCAATGCGACGCTGGATGATTTACGGGTCATCCGAGCATTATTAACTTACGATGAAGCCCGCCAGACGACGCATTATCGGCAAGAAGCGGCCCAACGCTACCAGACCTTAGCCCAGACGACGATCAAGAATGGACACTTAGTCGATTATTATGATGTTCATTCGCATAAAGCGGCGACGACCGCCAGCTTAGCCTATTTTGATATGCAGACACTCAAGTATTTTGAGCAGGAGACCAAAAGTGGCCGGCAAGCTTATCATAAACAACTGATCGTGCTCAAAGGCGGCTACTTAGGCGACGTCTTTCCATTGTATGCCAAAAGCTATCAATGGACGACGGCGACTTATAGTTCGGGCAACTTGAATACCTCTGAAGCGCTGGAGACACTGTTGCATTTAGCCGAAATTAAGCAACTCAAAGCGACCAGTCGACGATGGCTGATTCAACGGGTCACTAAGCGCGACTTGGCAAATGGCTATACGACGTCCGGGACCGTCAGTGTTGGTGGTGAATCGGCCGCCAACTATGCCTTAGCCGCGGCGATTTTTGCTCAGCTACATGACCGTAAACACTATCAGCTCGCGATGAAGAACGTGTGGCGTCTGCAAGTTGATCAAGCTGATTCGGCCATTGACGGGGGTATTGGTGATGCCAAGACCAAGCAAGTCTATTCGTATAGCAATCTGACGGCGCTTAACGCAGCGTTTTATTAAAGGGGGGCTCAGCACGGTGACGATAGTTAAACAACGACTGCAAAGCGGATTGCGCTGGTTGCAACGCTTACTGCCGCCCCCGCTGTTAGCGACCCTGATTTGTGCCGGGCTAGCGGCTTACGTTGCCTTGGTGCCACCGATTAACGGATTGGCCGACAATGGTGATTTTTATCGCGCAATGTATTCGAATGGCATCTATAAGTTATTAGGAAGCCACTACAATTATTTTGATTTTGTGACGCAAAAATTTGGCTTGATGAAATATTACAACGATTATCAGTCCGTTAATTTTTCATCACAACCTTTGTTTGTCAAACTCGCAATTGGTTTAAACAAGCTATTTTATAGTCGCACCGTCTTTGATATCCGGTTTATGGCGCTCGTCAACATCGGCTTGTACCTAGTCGGGATTTATCTGTTGACGGATGCCCTGACGTTTCCGTCTAAACGCTGGCGTAATTATGTGATTGCTGGATTGGTCGTCTTCGTGTTTGGCGACTCGTCATTTACCTTGTACTTCAATTCGTTTTTTGCTGAGCCGCAGATGCTTGGGTTAACGCTAATTGCATTCGGCTCGTTCTTATTACTTGCTCGGCAACGCTATCGACGACGGTGGCCGTTAATTCTGCTGTACTTTCTCAGCAGTGGCCTCCTGATTACCAACAAGTCGCAAAATGCCCCGTTGGCCTTGAGTTTTGTGGTCATTACGATTGGCCTGCTGTTCTTGCCTCGCGCACGTGCCATGCGTGTCTATCTATTGCTGGGCATGGGCGCGTTACTGATAACGGGTGGGCTGACCTACAAATTAATCGGGCAGGACTTCGTCGATATCAATACTTATCAGACGTTTTCACATGGTGTGTTGACGCAGACGACTGACCCGAGTAAGGACTTAGCCAAAAGTGGCATCGATGAGCAGTACGCCTTGATGCAGTCGCAGGATTACTATGCGAAGCAATTCGCGACGATTCAGGCTTCGGGACCGTACGTCAAAAAGAACCTGATTGCTAAGCTAGGTGTCGGTTGGGTCGTGAAATATTATGCGACTCACCTTAAACAGTTCGGTAAACTGATGGATCTGGCTGCGGCGGATGTCATGATTACGCAGGTCAAGGCGGTTGGTGATTACACGAAGGCTTCCGGCGCACCTGCCGGTAAACAGCTGACATTTTTTACGACCTATAGTCAGCTCGCAGGGGCCTTCTTCCCGCAAAAATTTGCTTTCAACTGCTTATTAGCCGTCGCGTTGGTCATCGTCTACTTGGTCGGCTTTTATAATGACATACGGCAACAGCGCATTGAGGGTGTTTTACGGTTCTTTCTAGTCCTTGGCTTACTGACGATATTTATTTTTGTGCCAGTTATTTCACTGATTGGTGACGGCGATGCTGACCTTGCCAAGCACTTATTCATGGTGCCAGTCAGTATTGATTTGATTTTCTTATTATTTATCTCAGATATTTTGAATCATCGTCTATGGCATGCTTATCGAGAGGAGGCATCGGATGCGTAAAGCAAGTTGGTGGCTAGTACTCGCCAGTTTGGTTATAACGATGATGGTTGTGACCACCCCCAAAACCGTGCAGGCGGCCGAAAATTCCAAGCAAGTCTTGCTCGTATACGACTCTCAAAATGTGGCTGATCATGGGCAGGCAAAAATTGCGGCGGTCCAGCGGATTTTGACCGGACTGCATGTGCGGGTGACGACGATGGCGGCTGAGGACTACCGTGCTGGTGAATTAGCCGATTATTCAGGTGTGGTGACGCTAATCAATTGGCCTCAGACGAAGCTCGATAACGCAGCGTTTGTGCGTGACCGCAATCGATTTAACGGTCCGCAGCTACACATTGGGATGAATCTGACAGCTACGGAGGCACAACGGCTTCACGCGCACCGAACGAATCTTTATCAACAGCAGTTTAGTTTACAGGCCGCGCACCAAGGCGTGCAGCAATTATTGCCGTTCAAAACGTCGCTGACAACGCTGACGGATTTGCCAACGGATGCCCGAACAATTGGTTGGTTGACGCCGCAATCGTTGAATGACCGACGTTACCCCTATGGAACGATCGTTGACCGCAACGGGTATTTGCCGTTTCTGTCGACGGGCGGCTACGCATTCATGTTGGCAACGCAAACCATCGCGACCCTATTCGGTACTAGTGGTCACTATCAACCACTGTTGACGATTGCCAAGGTGACGCCGTATTCCAATCTCGAATTGCTCGACCAACTCAGCGCCTGGTTATATGCACAAGGTATTCCATTTGCCGTAAGTACGACGACGGTTGGTGACAATGGCAGTTTTAAAGCCTATCAACGTTTTGCGAAAGTGTTACGGCGCGTGGAAAACCGGGGCGGCGTTATTTTCCTGAAAACGCCGGTTGTTGGTGGCGTCACGGCTAGTAGTGGTCCGGGACTCAATAAGTTGATGAATAGCTATTTGATTCAGTTTGCGCAAAACCAAGTCTACCCAGTGGGCATTAGTAGTTCAGCTTACTGGAATCAAGATCGCGTTTATCGGACGAATTCCTTGGCGAAAGCGAACCAAGTCCTCTTGCTTCCTAATCCGGCAACGACGACTTATGCCCATCAGGACAATCAGGCAACCATTTTTAAGCAGGCGTTTTATGGCATCAGTGCGACATCGTTTGAATCAGTCAAACAAGGCGCGAATTTGAGCCGCTCAGGATTGGATTTTGCGATTCCAACGGCCCTAACGATGACGATGCCGAATCGTCAGGCGAGTTTGGAAGACGTTACGCGTCGTATCCACCGCATGAATTATCAATGGTATGATCCAACCCAGCAGATGCCGCAAACGCTCATCAAGGCAGGCACTGCGACGATTGGTTATCACCAGGGGACTTATTTCTTAAATGGTGCAGCGACGCAAGTGACCAATGAAGCGCCGAAGACCTAGACCCTGGCACCCGTTAAACCAGCGCAAAGTTGGATGAACCGCTTCTTCAAAACGCAAGGGGTCGTGTTGCTAGTCTTCTTTTCACTGACTTTAGGCATCTTTGGGTTGTTCATTGTCATCGGCCGTCGCGTTTATCTCAATATGTTTAAACCAAAGTAGGGTTGCATTCAGTCACTGAAGGGCTGACTGACGAGCAACAAGTCAGCTCATACAACTAGTACGCGTTGTGCTGGCTATGATTGAGCATCAAAGATGATTGAAGCATGCTATTTTCTAAGTTTAAGGGCTCCCAGCTGAGACCCGCTGGAAAAAGTGCGAGTTATCGTAAACTTGCTGTGGTGGATGCTTCCTAGTCCGGCTTCCAGGTATTTCTGACAACGCTGGAACGCGATGGACACAGATTTAAGCCGAAAGCCCACGTCTTAAATACTGGTCTTCCACTAACCAAGCATACGACGCTTGCTAAGTGGAATTTCATCGCTGAGCATTGTCAGAAACACCTTCCAGCCGGGATGGTATTCGAAAGGCGGACATGTGCGGACCCAACTTTTTGTTGGATTAGTCGTTGGTTACTTGGTACACAGTCACTTTGATATTCAACTGTCAGATTAGTCTTTAATGATAACTAAAGTTCCTTACTTATACTGTCAGACAAGCGACCTCACTGAACTTGTCAGAATCTTCTTCAGTCGTCTGGGATAACAAAATCTCCGATTATAAGCGAAGGTAATTTTATCGACTAAATTCAAGACTAGTTACCATTGAAATTTGAGGCATTGAGATGAGTGAGCAATATCTGGATAATTCTCTCAGTACTCAAATGCCACAAAGCATCACCGATACCGATTGAAAGTTTGCCTGAAGGTCCAGTCACTAAATATTCAGTGGTCAATTGCACCAAGTTAGGTGGCCGTTCATCTGCCATTCGAGCGGGTTCCCGACTGTAGGGGCCGGCTGACAATGCTCAAGGGCGAAGTTCTTCTTGTCCGGGTGGTCTTCCCGAGCTAGAAGAAGACTCGTATTTGAAATTGCGCAGTGATTTTCTGCGTGAGTTCAAATCGATGTCCGCCCTGTTCCAGCGTTGTCAGCCGGCCCCGGAAGTCGGAATAAGGAGATCACCGGCTGACGAACAACAATCCAAACAATTAGCATGCTTTAATCATTATCCATGACAATTAACGAGTTGGCACAGATAAACATGATGGATGAGGGGGAACGCATCATTAGTGTTTTAGATTATTTTTTGTTTTTAGCGGTGTTGTCGATTTGGGGCATCCTCGTCGTGAACGTGATTTTGACGATTGCGGGTTATGTTAATTATTTACAAAAGGTGCGGCAGCCTAAGCCGCAATTGCCAGCGCAGGTCCCGTTCGTTTCAATCATGGTGCCGGCCCATAATGAGGGCATCGTCATTGTTAAAACGTTACAAGCCTTACTGAACTTCGACTATCCCAAGGACCGCTATGAAATTATTATTATCAACGATAATTCGGATGATAACTCAGCTGAATTACTAGCTGAGGTGCAGTCGCTCTATCCGCATCGCAATCTCAAGGTTATCAATACCGATAAGACTAACGGCGGTAAGGGTAAGTCGAACGCACTGAACATTGGGCTCAAGCAGGCGCAAGGCACGTTGATTTCAATCTATGATGCCGACAATACGCCTCAGCGCAGTGCGTTGCGATACTTAGTGGCTGAGTTAATGCAGGACTCCCAGTTGGCCGCGGTCATTGGTAAATTTCGGACTCGGAATAAGAACGCGTCACTGCTGACAAGGTTTATTAATATCGAGACATTATCTTTTCAATGGATGGCGCAAGCGGGGCGCGAGAAGTTGTTCAAACTCTGTACGATTCCTGGTACGAATTATGTGATTCGACGCGATATTTTGGAAAAAATTGGCGGCTGGGACGTTAAGGCCTTGGCGGAGGATACCGAAATCAGCTTTCGCGTTTACCGAATGGGGTATCGGATCCGATTTCAACCGCTCGCCGTCACGTGGGAACAGGAACCACAGACGCTGGATGTCTGGTTTCACCAACGGACGCGCTGGGTCAAAGGCAACATTTACGTGATTTTAAAAAATGCGCGACTGTTGTTTACCAAATCGGGGCGACCGATTCGATTTGATTTGCTGTATTTTTTGGCCATCTATTTCTTACTGATGACATCACTAATTTTGTCCGATAGCATGTTTGTGCTTTCGGTTGCTGGCATCGCACACTCGAACTTAGTTGGGTTCAGTAATGCACTGTGGGTAATGGCCGTTATCACGTTTGTCATTAGCACCTTTGTCACGATTACGACGGAAAAGGGTGAAATGACGCTGGCCAATTTACTCATTATTATTTTTATGTACGTTGTTTATAGTCAAATGTGGCTCGCGGTAGCCGCACATGGAATGGTGGGGTATGTTCGTGAACAAGTTTTTCATCAACAAGCAAAATGGTATAAGACCAAACGCTATCAATAGCTGGCTGCTGTGGGGAATAGTCGTATTGGCGTTACTGGGCGGCAGTGGTTGGACACTTGCCCATCCGTTGATTGGTCAAGCGGCTGATAAGACTCAGACCTACACGCAATCGTTTCAAAACACAACGACGACGCTATCTGGTGACGCGGTCGAAGCTAATATGTACTTCATTAAGATGGACTACTGGCAAGTCAAAAAAGTGACCATCAACCTGAATTTCCAAGTCTCTCAATTAACGAATCGAGAAACTTCAGATATCACGTTGTCGCTCAATGGCACCAAGTTTGAGTCTTTTCGACCGCGCAACCAGACTGGCCTGCAGACGAAAACAGTGAACGTGCCATTGCGCTTGTTACAAGGTGAGAACCAGCTTAAAATTAGTGGCCAAATCGTCACTAAAGCCGGTGACAAAGGCAGTCAACGCATTCAGACACCAGCAAATTGGTTGACGATTTATTCTGGCGCCAACGCGAATTTTACTTATCAATTAAAAGCGCCGACGACTGCTATCAAGTCGTTTTACGCCCATTTTTCGGGGACGGATACGATTGCTAACGCTAACTCAGTGATCATTTTGCCAGCACAAGCGACGAATGGTGAGTTGACGGCTGGCATGTACGCCTTGACGGGTGAAGCACGAACGATTACGACCGAAACTAATCAAATTCCAGTCACGACTGCCGATACGACGGCGGCAAAAAATGCGGATTATCGGCTGGTCATCGCCACTTATGCGCACTTGCCCAAGGCGTTGCAACGCCAGATTAAACCCTCCGAACTAGCGCAACGGGCAGTCATTAAGACGGTTTATCATGATGGCCACCACACCTTAATTGTTACCGCGCGCACCGCTCAACTGTTACAAAAGGCGAGTCGCTTCATTGCCAATCAGGAGTTGATGCAGGAAACGACTGCCAGCACGAAAACGATTAGTGCTCAGACGGCCACGTACACTTCGGAGGTCCGAAATGGCGGCAAGACACAACTGACGACGAGTGACGATTATTTGACGGGTGCTAACCACCAATCGAGTACCTATTTTGTCAGTTTGCCAGTCGATCAGACCAACGCCAATGGCTCTAAAATTAGGATTCACTTCCGGTATGCCAAGAATTTGGACTTTAAACGGTCATTAGTGACCGTTTACGTCAATGATAAGGCCCTGGGAAGTAAACGGTTGACTGCAGCCAACGCGGACGACGACGAACTGACCGTTAGTTTGCCTAAGGGTCAGGCGTTGGGGCATGATTTTACGATTCGAGTGGCCTTCGACTTGGAACTCCCTGGAAAAACTGCGACCAACAATGCACAGACACCTTGGGCCCTGATTCGCTCGAATTCTGAGGCGACCATCAAATCGCAACCGGTCGCTGACTTATTGTTGACGAATTATCCGTATTTGTTTCTGAAAAATGACACCTTCAATCAGTTGGCCGTCGTTCGGCCGAGTCGGTTGACCGCGGATGATTATCAGACACTGACCAACATCTTCAATCTGATTGGGACCTATGCCAAAAGTAATACCGGACAGATCAAATTTTATACGCATCGGCCAAGTTCAAAGGTGTTGAAAAATAGTAACGTCATCGCGTTTGGAACGCCCCAGCAGAATGCGTTCATCCGCGCGCTCAATTCCAATCTGTATTTTAAATACGATCGCCATTTTACGGGCTTCGTGTCGAATGAAAAATTGAGTATCGAAAAGACGTATGGTCAAAATATCGGCACGGTCCAGCTACTGCGCTCGCCGTACAATTCGCATTCTGGCCTGTTAGTGGTGACCGCTGCCAAATCCAGTGATGTCTATCGTGCGTCGACACAAATCAACTTTCAACGCAATATTGCGCAATATCAGGGCGATGCAATTGTGGTCGACCATGATAATAACCACAACGATTATCGCTTTAAGAAGCACGCGACGGTTAAAGATCAGACAACGGTCAAAACGGTGGTGCAGAAAAATTCGAAGCTGGTGCTTTATCTGGGCATTGCCGTGCTGATCATGGTGCTGATTTTGATTGCCGGTTTTCTGATTATTCGTAAGAACGGGTTGCTAGAACGGAGGGATGACCATCATGAATGATGACCAACGCGCGTCACTGCTCGCTGACATCTATTTGCTGCTGTTTTTAGCGTTGATTTGTACGATGGCGGTACTCATGGCCCTGACGCCCAATTTGACGTTAAACACGCTTTATTTGGGCGTGACGGTCGTCATGATCTTGATGACCTACTTCTTTGGCGTCATCGTGGGTTTGATGGCGAACCTCGCCTTTATCTTCGTGCAGGCGGTCGTCATGATCTATCTCAACACGACTCAGCACGCGATGTTTTCACTGATGATGATTTTTTGGTTGCTCATGCCCTTGTTGTTGTCAGTGACGTTCTATGGGATGACGCGGCGTCTGACCCAGTTGCAGGCCGCTAACGCCAAACTACGCGCAGATATGATGAAACGTGGGGCTTTTGATGAGCAGACCAATCTGCGGACGACCGTCGCCTATATTCAGGATGCCCGCGTTTTCATTGAAACGAATCGACGTTTTCAACTGCCAGTCACGACGGTAATTATTCGGGTGCGCTATTATAATGAGATTCGGCGGATGATGAGTGAACAACAAGTGCGTGATTTGTTACGCCTCGTTTCGGATACGATCACGTCCGCGACTCGCGATAACGATATCACGTATTCGCTGGACCAGGACAACCCGACCTGGGCGATTCTGTTGTTTTCAAACCAACCCGGGGCCCAGATTGCGGCTGACCGAATCAAAACGAACTTTGCGAAGAATTTGCAGCGGTCGGCCAGTTTGAATGCCTTAGAAATTTTATTGGTCGTTGGAATCGCCAGTTGGGATGCCGATAAAATGCAGAGCCCATATGACTTTATGAATACAGGCATCAAGGAGACGGAATACGATGTGGCGCGTTGATTTCGGTTGTGTACAAACAAGATAGTCGACAAATGTAAATTTTGGGGGTATATTAGGCGTCATAGTAATTTAAGTGGAAGGGGTCTTTAGAAATGGCAAAGAGTTACGACGTGATTATTATTGGTGCGGGGCCTGCCGGCATGACAGCCGCCCTCTATGCTTCACGGGCCAATCTATCAGTACTGCTATTAGATCGCGGAATCTATGGTGGACAAATGAATAATACCGCCGCAATTGAAAATTATCCTGGTTTTAAATCAATTTTAGGGCCGGATTTGGCTAAAGACATGTATGAATCAGCGACCCAATTTGGGGCTGAATATGCTTATGGTAGTGTTGAATCTGTTGAGGATCGTGGCGATGTCAAAATCGTGACGACCGACAGTGATACGTTCGAAACGAAGGCCCTCGTCATTGGGACCGGTTCTGAATATCGTAAGTTAGGCGTTCCTGGCGAAGATACGTATGGTGGCCGGGGTGTCTCATACTGTGCCGTTTGTGACGGTGCGTTCTTCCGTAACAAGCACGTGGTCGTTGTCGGCGGTGGGGACTCCGCTATCGAAGAAGGGACGTACTTGACGCAGCTCGCTGATAAGGTCACGGTGATTCATCGTCGGGACCAATTGCGGGCACAACAAATCTTACAAGACCGGGCATTCGCAAACCCTAAGATTGAATTTGTATGGAACAGTAATGTGACGGAAATCGTCGGTGACGATAAGAAGGTCACTGCGGTTAAGGTCAATAACAACAAGACGGGCGAAGACAGCGAAATTGCAGTCGATGGTGTGTTTATTTATGTTGGGATCAACCCAATTACCAAGCCATTCAGTAATCTTGGCATTACCGATGAAAATGGCTGGATCGAAACCAATGATCACATGGAGACCAAGGTTCCTGGTATCTTTGCGATTGGCGATGTTCGCAAAAAGGACTTACGCCAAGTTGCCACAGCCGTTGGTGAAGGTGGGACTGCCGGACAAGGCGTCTACAACTACATCACTGCGTTAGGTGACAAGGTCAAAAACTAAATCTGATTAAATGCACCGAGACGCCTCGTGGCTGGTGATTAAGTCTGAACTTAATGGCTGTCCGGCGTTAAAGTGCAACACAAAATGCGCGACTAACCTGAGATTAGCCGCGCATTTTTTAGTCATTATCCTCAATGTTGGTAGGGGAACAGTAACAACTGTTTATTCGTATAAGTTGCGAGGTAAATCTCACTGATTTGATACCCCTGTGCCTGCAACTGTGTCAGTAGCCACGTTTCGTCGTGCTCGCTGGTTTCCAGTGCATCAGTGTTGACTTGACCGTCGACGATCAGCGGATATTTGACAGTGTCGTCACCGACTTGCGTAATCGTCAGTTGCCCGTTTTGCTCCAGCACGGCGCGTTTGACGTTGCGAATATCGGTAATGCCTTCTGTTTGCAAGCGGAACGTCAAGTCGTTGGCACTCAAACCGTTTTTAAGTGTGGTACTGACTAATAGCTCACCGTTTTTGATGAGTAGCTGTGGGCGTCCATCAATCATGCGTTTGACGAAATGATTGTGATTCGTTAAGAACCGTAAGACCAGTACTAACAACGTCCAAATAAGTAAGACCAGAATATACTGCAGCACGGTGACACTGGTGCTATAAATCATACCACCGACAATTGCACCAAGGACGTAATTCTGCACTTGATCCAACGCGCTGATCGGGGCTAAGTTACTCTTACCAGAGAGGTTGATTTGGATGATGATAGTTAATAACCCGAGTGCGAGTTTGATGGTCACATCCCAGTATGAGAACATTTACTCACCCTCCTTAACGTAATTGATTTTAGACTGAATCGGGGTCGCTTTGGTCAGGGTATAGCTATTGCCATCCGTATTGACGGTCACGTTGTAGATATGGTCCTGAACTTTGATGAGCATCCCACTGCTGACGGAGCTCGTGTTGGACCAGACGGCCGTCTTCTTAACGCCCTTTTCCTTGGCCACCCGCTGCATGATTTGGGTGACCTGCGACTTCTGATTGAAGCTATTTTGCAAGCTCTCCCATTCATTGTATTGAATACCGACGAGTAACAATAATAAGAGAACCATGATAATGAATAAATCACGGTATTTGAGGTCCGTCTTGTGACGATACCAGAGCCAACTGAGCACGGCAATGATTAAAATTGTAATACCGATGATGCCGAGCTGAATTAGCGTATGATTGCTGTTTTGATGGACTAAGTAGTTGTATGAATAAAAAGTCATGTCGCCCTCCTTATAAGATTCATTATAGCAAGTTTTGCGACTGACTTTACAAACCGACACTTGGTTAGCGCCCCTGTACAGCGCTTACATTAACGAACTAACCGCGCGAAAGTCGGGGATTAATGGATTTTCTTAGTAAATTTTACTTTGTTAAGCCTAGCAATGTTGTATACTATTTTTGTAAGCACTAACAAATATCGGAATTGGAGATGGTTTTTGTGAGTTGGCAAGATACTTATAATACCTGGAAAAACCAAGCGACACTTGAAACAAGTTTAAAACAAGAATTAACGGCGATGGCTGGTGATGATTCAGCCTTAGAAGATGCCTTTTATGAACCAATGGAATTCGGAACTGCCGGCATGCGCGGGGTCCTCGGACCTGGAATCAACCGGATGAATATTTATACTGTTCGTCAGGCAACGGAAGGGTTAGCCCGGTTCATGGATACGCTACCCGCCGATGTTAAGGAACGCGGCGTGGCGATCAGTTTTGATTCACGGCATCATTCTGAAGACTTTGCCCACGAATCCGCACGGGTCTTGGGGCAACACGGCATCAAGTCATACGTGTTTGAAAGCTTGCGGCCAACTCCAGAATTGTCCTTCACGGTACGGCATTTACACACCTATGCCGGCATTATGATCACGGCTAGCCACAATCCTAAGCAGTATAACGGCTATAAGATCTATGGTGAAGATGGTGGTCAAATGCCACCAAAGGAATCCGATTTGATTACGTCATACATCCGGAAAGTTGACGACGTGTTCGCCATTGCGGTTGCTGATGAACAACAATTATTAGCTGACAAGACTGAAACGATTATCGGTGATGACGTCGACCAAGACTACTTGGCAAAGGTCAAGGAAGTCACGATCAACCAAAAATTAGTCGATGAAGTTGGCAAAGACATGAAGCTGGTCTTCACGCCACTGCACGGGACTGGTCGGATGCTGGGTGAAAAAGCCTTGAAGAACGCTGGGTTCAAAAACTTCAGTGTCGTTAAGGAACAAGCAGTCGCTGACCCTGACTTTTCAACGGTCAAGTTCCCGAACCCTGAATTCCCAGAAGCCTTCAAGATGGCGATCGATTTAGGGAAAAAGGAAGGTGCCGATGTATTGATTGCGGTCGACCCAGATGCTGACCGGTTGGGGACAGCTGTTCGGCAACCAGATGGCGAATACGTCTTATTGACTGGGAACCAAATTGCGGCCGTCTTATTACACTACATCTTGCAAGCCAACAAGGATGCAGGGACCTTACCAAAGAACGCTGCCGCGGTCAAATCGATCGTTTCCAGCGAATTTGCGACGAAGGTTGCGGCTTCCTATGGTGTTACGATGATCAACGTCTTAACTGGATTTAAGTATATCGCTGAACAAATCGAACACTTTGAAGCCACCGGTGAACACACCTACATGTTTGGCTTTGAAGAAAGCTATGGCTATTTGATCAAGCCATTCGTCCATGACAAGGATGCCATCCAAACGACGGTCTTATTAGCCGAAGTTGCCGCTTACTACAAGCAACAAGGTAAGAACCTCTATGACGGGCTTCAAGACCTATTTAAGGAATATGGCTACTTCCGTGAACAGACGACTTCTGAAGAATTTGACGGTGTCGGTGGTAGTGACAAGATTGCAGCCTTAATGACCAAGTTCCGTAGCGAAGCCCCAACGGACTTTGCTGGTTACGCGGTTCAAGGGACGGAAGACTTCCAGAGCCAAACGGAAAGCTTTGCGGATGGTCACACGGCCCCAATCGATTTACCACAAGCCAATGTTTTGAAATATCACTTAGAAGACGGCACTTGGATCGCCATTCGGCCTTCTGGGACGGAACCTAAGATCAAGTTCTACATTGGTACCTTGGGCGACACCCTCGATGAAGCCAATGATAAATTAGCTAAGTTTGAAGCTGCAATTCAAGCGTTTATCAAAGAATAACGATTAGCCTGCGCAGGCTACCTGCCTGATTTTAATTAGAGCCATCAAAATAACACCCGCTAGTTTCAGTAACTTGCTGAGACTAACGGGTGTTATTTTGGATTCGATAATAGCAGTTGTTGGAAATCGAGTAAAAAAACTGGATGACTGACGCAGCTATTTGTGTGGTGGTGACGATTAAGCTTGAGCGAATGGTAATTCAAAGTTGATGGGATCGCCAGGGAGCCGTAATAATTGCGGCTTGCCATAGTAGTAGCCTTGTCGTAAATTAATGTCAAAATGACTACTTAGGCGGTCGTCATCCTCGTCTTCGATGCCTTCGAGAATTAAACGCAACCCATATTCACTACTGATGGCACGCCAGAAATGTAACTTCTGTTGGATTTTGGGGTCCTTCATATCGCTGCGGAAATTCTGCAAGGCAAACTTTAATTCGGAAGCTAATGGCAGAATCTCCTGAATGCTCTTGAAATCATTGATCCCGGTGCCCACGTCGTCTAGTGAAAGCTGCATACCATGTTCAATGAACCCCCGTAAGTGTGGGATCAACTGCGTATCTGGGTACTGCTTAGGCCCGCGTTCCTCAGTCAATTCGACGACGAGCTTGGCAGGGTAGAGTTGGACTTGACTCTGAATAATGGCTTTAGCGACCGTGGTGTCCATCAGTTGTTCACGACTGATATTGACCGCACAGTAGCGGACCTTGAGTGCCAGAATCTTCGTCGTGGCAATCAATAAGTCTGAGGTCGTCTTGGAACTAATGGCCGCAAAGGACTCTGGTAGGCGCCAACCATCTGGCGTCAGCTGTTTAATGAGCAGTTCATAACCATAGACGGTATTATTCAATAAGTTTAATTGGGGTTGTACGAAGTAGCGGTAAATTGGTTCCATAAGTTCCATCGCCTTTTATAGTAAGTTTTAAGTCATTGAATCGTTTTAAAAATAACCAAATCGCTGTATACTCTAAGTATACGTCAACCTAAATGAATGTTTAACCATTCTGTGGTTTAATTTTAATATTTTATGAAAGCTGTGGTCGAATCAATGAAAGTTGCTATTATCGGCTGTACACATGCGGGGATTGCCGCCATGCGGCAAATTTTGAAATACTATCCAGGCACTGAAATTACCGTGTATGAGCGGCACGCGACGATTTCGTATATGTCCTGTGGTACTTATCTACACTTAGGGGGAACCATTAAGGATTTGGACCAGGCGCTATACGCTAATCCTGATGAGTTCAGTAAGCAAGGCGTCCAAATGCGGATGCAACATGATGTGATCAAGGTTGATGCGACAAAACACACCATTTTGGCCCAAAATTTACAAACCAAGACGATGGAAACGGACCATTATGACAAATTGGTTATGGCGACTGGATCACTGACCGTGATTCCGGCAATTCCAGGTGTCGAGAACCCGAAAGTGATGCTGTGCAAGACTTGTGAACAGGCTCAGCAACTTTATGAGGCTGCTCAGCATGCCAAACAAATTGCCATTGTGGGCGGCGGTTATGCCGGGGTGGAGCTTGCTGAGGGCTATATCAAGTCTGGGCACGCTGTCACCTTATATCAACGAGGGCCACAGCTCATTGATGAATACTTGGATGCCAATCTGGCGAACAAGGTTGAAGCCTTATTGACGAGTCACGGCATTGACGTGCGTACCAATGCCCAAGTCACTGGATTTCAAGATACGCCCGACAATCGCTTGCAAGTGACGACGGCCGATTCTGAAACTATCTATGATATGGCCGTCATTTGTCCCGGAGTCATTCCGCAATCAGAATTGCTGGCCGGGCAGGTCAACCGCACGAAGCAGGGTGCCATCGTGACGGACCGCTACATGGGGACTTCGAATCCTGACATTTTTGCGGCCGGTGATGTAACGGAGGTCAAATTTAACCCCACCAAAGATCACGCCTATATGCCATTAGTTTCGCACGCGATTCGTCAAGGCGCCTTAGCGGGGATCAATATTTTTGACAAACGGCTCGGTTCGATTGGCACACAGGCGACGACCGGCATGTTGATTTTTGGGCAGACGATTGCTTGCACCGGGATGACGCTCACGGCAGCCAAAGCCGCCCATTTTGAAGCCAAGACGGCCGTTTATGAAGGCAATTATCGACCAGACTTCATGCCAACGACTGCCAAAATCACCATCGAATTGGTGTATGATCAGCAAACCCGTAAAGTACTAGGCGGCCAATTGATGAGTGCCCACGAAGTCTCGCAATCAGCCAACACGTTGTCAGTGATTATTCATAACGGTAACACGATTGATGAGCTGGCCTTTATGGATATGCTCTTCTCACCGAATTTCGATGAACCGTTCAATTATCTGAACTTGGCGGCTCAGGCCGCAGTCGACCAGGAACATGGGTATCGACGGAATAATTAAGGCCGTCTTGATTTAGATGATCGTATTTAAAAAAGTTCACGTCGCGTTGACGTGAACTTTTTGTGGTTAAGCATAATCGTTGGGGTCGGCTGCTAAGGGCTGGTACGCGTCCATGTCTGCGTCTCGATAGTCCCACCATTCGTTAACGTAGCCGACAAAGCCAGCGGCGCGCATCGCTTCGTCTAAACGTTGATAATACTGGTCTTGTTCAGCCGTCCGTGGTGCATCACGGTGTGCGCGAGCGGTAAAATCATCAAAGGGCGTTGGCATCGGTAGGTCACTGCCGTCTGCGTTGACTAGGGTCAAATCGAGCGTGACGCCTTTTTGATGGCTAAAATTCGGATTTGGGCGCGCAACGAATTCGGGGTCAGGGTAGACTTCAAACAAACGTTTTTGCGCACTAACGGGGCGGTAGGCATCCCAGATTTTGAGCCGGTAACCTTCCTGTTTGACGATGGCACTGGCCTGCGCGAGTTTGTGAGCAGTGCCAGTCCGAACGATTGCCGTCGTAAAGTCGTAAATAACTTGATGCGTGAAATTGTCAGTGGTGGCGTAGCGTAGGTCAACAAGGATATCGGGGTCTAAACGTTGGACATTGGTAAAACCGGTGAATGCTTGCTCCATGGTGTGGCCTCCTCATATAAGTTACCGTTATTGTAGCTGATTTCGCTGCTTTTTACTGGAAAAAGGATTGTCGGTTTGACCACAAACTTTTAACTAGCTTTCGACAGGGCGCCCTGATAAGATGTAAAGCGGTGTGTATTTATGATTATTTTTGTATAACGTAATTTGACATCGTTATGAAGCAACCTTAAATGCAGTCAGTTGTACTTAGCTGAGGACCGCTCGAAGCCGAACAAACTAGTGGCCATAGTGGTCGACGTGCATACGCTAGTTGCCAGTTGAAACGGCACGTATCCAGGCTAATTAACAACAATTCAAACGATGCCAGCGATAATTAACAGAAGAGGTGAGGGCATATCGATCGACAAACACGACGAGCCATCTTAATTTTAGTATTTAGTGAATTTTTAGTCTGCTTAGGGATTAGTTTAGTGATTCCAGTGATGCCGTTTATTAAAAACGAGCTGCATTTAACCGCAACGGATATGGGGATCATGAACGCGTTATTTGCGTTGGCACAGTTTGTGGCTTCGCCGATTATCGGGCGGGTGTCTGATAAACTCGGTCGTAAGCCGGTTCTGGCCACGGGACTTTTTCTATACATGGTGTCAGAAGTGTTGTTTGCGTTAACCAATCAACTGTGGGTGTTCAACATTTCGCGGATCGTCGGTGGCCTGTCAGCTGCGATGGTCGTACCGACCGCAATGGCGCTTGCTTCAGATATCACGACCAAACGGCAACGGGCCCGCGTGATTGGCTGGTTGTCAGCGGCGTTCAGTGGTGGCTTGATCCTAGGCCCTGGGATTGGTGGTATTTTGGCGGGAATCAGTTACAAAACCCCGTTTTGGGTCGCGGGTGCGCTCGGCTTATTAAGCGCGATTGTGCTGATCATTCTATTGCCAGCTGACCGGCAAATCGACCCAGACCGTGAAGCCAAATCGGCTGCCGCAACGCCTGAACATCATCCGATGACGCGGGCGTTCTGGACGGTGCCAATTATTATTTTGTTCACGATGATATTAGTGTCATCCTTTGGTCTGCAAGGGTTTGAAAGTATCTATAGTATCTACGTCAACGAAGTCTTTCACTTTAGTCTGAGCAACATTGCGTTAGTGCTGACGCTCAACGGGCTGATTTCGTTGTTCCTGCAAGTCGCACTTTTCGACACGTTCGTGCAGCGCTGGGGCGAACGGCGCGTCATCCGGGTATGTTTTGCAGCCGCGGTGATTTGCACGATTTGGATCACTCAAGCCCATTCCAAACTCGCGGTGATGATTGCCACACTCGTCATCTTCTCAGCCTTCGACTTGCTACGGCCCGCCATAACGACGCTGCTGACGAAAGCTAGTGAAACGAATCAGGGCCTGATCAACGGACTGAACATGTCTTTGACGAGTATTGGTAACGTGGTAGGACCAATCATGTCTGGAATGCTATTAGATATGAATTACCACTATCCATACCTAGTCGTTGCGGGATTCTTGATTGTGTCTTATCTGATGGCCTTCATGTTGCGCTTACCAGGACAGGTGCAGTCCCATCAGCACGTCTAGAACTCGAATTTGTCATGAATTATGATTAACACGTGCCAAGTTGGCGTCCTGTTCGTCAGCCAATGCGCTTCCTAATCCGACTTCCAGGGCTGGCTGACAACGCTGGAACAGGGCGGACATCGATTTGAACTCACGCAGAGACCCACTGCGCAATTTCAAATACGAGTCTTCTTCTAGCCCGGGAAACCCGCCCGGACAAGAAGAATTTCGCCCTTGAGCATTGTCCGCCAGCCCCTCCAGTCGGGAACCTGCTCGAATGGCGGATGAACGGCCAACTAACTTGGTGCAATTGACCACTGAATGTTAGGGCCTTGTCCTTCAAGCAAGCTTTGAATGGGTATCGCTAATGCTTTATGACATTTGAGTACTGAGAAGATTACTGAATATAATTCACTAATATCAACGGACACTAGTCTTGCATTTAGTCGATAAAACGACCTTCGCTTATAATTCAAGATTTTGCTATCTCAGACGACTAGATAAAATTCTGGCAAGTTCAGTAAAGTCGCTTGTCAGAGACCTTAAAACATGAGTAAGAAAGGTTAGTGATTGTTAGAAAACAGTCTGACGGTTCAATATCAAAATTCTCGTGGACCAATGAACCAACGACCAATTCAACAAAAAGTTGGGTCCACATATGTCTGCCTTTCGAATACCATCCCGGCTGGAAGGTATTCTGGGCAAGGCCCAGTGTTTTCAGAGTGTGAGGTTCAGACGGGTTGGGACTGAGGATTAGCCTAGCTAGAGCGTTAAGCGGCGTATTTCCGCTTGGCGTTCTGGCGTAGCTAACCGGAAGTCCCAGTCTGACCCGAACACGTTTCGTCCATATCGCAGGCAACGTGAAAGACCAGTATTTAAGACGTGGGCTGTCGGCTTAAATCTGTGTCCACCACGTCACGGCCATTGCCCAGAATGCCTGGAGGCCGGCATAGGACGTCGCCACAACAGCAGTTTTACGTAAATTCGTACTGTTTCCAGCGGGTCTCAGCTGGCGGTTCTTGAACTTAAAAAATAGCACGTTTTAATCATTTTTAATGCTAAATAATAATTAACACGCGTGCTCTCTCCCAAAAATGTGTGATAAATAGATTTTAAGAATCGTTACAATAATTCTGATCAAAAGCGCCCCAAATTTGCGTCACTGGGGCGCTTTTGGTACACTTAGGCCAAATTAGATTAAGGATGGTGGCTGCAATGGGAATGCATCAATATTTTCAAAGTTTGAGTAATTTAGAAACGATTCAACGCGCGCCAGGCTTCTTTAAGTATCAAAATCATTCAGTTGCGGCCCATTCGTTTAAGGTGGCGGAAGTGGCCCAGTTTTTAGGTGATGTGGAAGAAAATGCGGGTCAAACGGTGGACTGGCGGGCTTTATACGAGAAGGCCCTTAATCACGATTATAATGAGCGTTTTATCGGCGATATTAAGACGCCGGTCAAGTATGCGACGCCAACGTTACGGTCGATGCTCGCAGATGTGGAGCACAAGCTTTCCCAGAACTTTGTTCAAAATGAAATCCCGGCTGAATTTCAGGCGGCCTATTCGCGGCGTTTGTCCGAGGGTAAAGACGAAACCTTGGAAGGCCAGATTCTGTCAGTGGCCGATAAAATTGACTTACTATATGAATCATTTGGTGAGATTCAAAAAGGTAATCCAGAGCCAGTGTTCACCGATATTTATCAAGAAAGTTTAAAAACAATTGTGGCGTTTAAAAAAATGACCAGTGTTCAATATTTCTTAAAAGCAGTCCTACCGGAGATGTTAGCGGAACCGTTCACGCATCAGGACCAGTTACAGGCATTGACGACGCAAATATTAACGGCCACAACGCAATCCGATTAATGGCGAAAGTATGTTCGATGTGCTAAAATTAAATGCGATTTGAATCTGATAGGGAAGCGCGGGCTTGCCTATTTTTTATGGTGGGACGGCAAGTTATCGTTATCAACAAATGAACTGAACGGGCAACCGTTTCAAAGGAGGACTACGTTTGATTGATCGGGTAAATAATAATCATTTTGACTTGGTTTCAGATTACCAACCAACTGGGGACCAACCCCAAGCGATTAAGCAATTGACGGCTGGAATTGAGTCCGGTGAGAAAGAACAGATTTTGTTAGGGGCCACCGGGACCGGGAAGACGTTTACGATTTCCAACGTGATTGCACAAGTGAACAAGCCGACCTTGATTTTGTCACACAACAAAACGTTGGCGGGACAACTTTACGGCGAATTTAAGAAGTTTTTCCCGAATAATGCGGTGGAATATTTTGTCAGTTATTACGATTATTATCAACCGGAAGCGTACGTGCCTTCGAGTGATACTTATATCGAAAAGGATTCCGCAATCAATGATGAAATCGATAAGCTGCGACATTCTGCCACGAGTTCATTATTAGAACGTAATGATGTCATTGTCGTGGCGTCGGTTTCCAGTATTTTTGGTTTAGGGGATCCGCATGAGTACCAAGACCACGTCGTTTCACTGCGGGTCGGTATGGAAATCGACCGCAATGACTTGTTACGGAAGTTGGTCGATATTCAGTTCGACCGCAACGACATTGATTTTCAACGGGGCCGTTTTCGGGTGCACGGGGATGTTGTCGAAATCTTCCCGGCGTCACGTGATGACCACGCCTTACGTGTCGAGTTTTTCGGTGATGAGATCGACCGGATTCGCGAAATCGATGCATTGACTGGTGAAGTGGTTGGTGACCGCGAACACGTGGCCATTTTTCCAGCGACCCACTTTATGACCAACGATGATATTATGGAACACGCCATTAAAGGCATTGAAGAAGAACTGGACAGCCGGTTGAAAGAGTTGACTGCAGACGGTAAGTTATTGGAAGCGCAACGTCTGAAGCAACGGACGACTTACGATATTGAAATGCTCAAAGAAATGGGCTATACGAGTGGTATCGAAAACTACTCACGGTTCATGGACGGCCGTAAACCGGGCGAACCGCCATATACGTTGCTGGACTTTTTCCCGAAGGACTTTCTACTAGTTGTCGATGAATCTCACGTGACGATGCCGCAAGTACGCGGCATGTATAATGGTGACCGTGCTCGTAAACAGATGCTAGTAGATTACGGTTTCCGGCTGCCAAGTGCGCTGGATAACCGGCCATTGAAGCTCGAAGAAGTCGAACAACACATCAACCAGGTCGTTTACATGTCTGCGACGCCAGGGCCTTATGAAATGGGCCGGACGAAGCACGTTGCACAACAAATTATTCGACCGACTGGCTTGTTGGATCCAACCATTGAAGTTCGGCCAATCATGGGCCAAATCGATGACTTAGTTGGCGAGATCAATAAGCGGATCGAGCTGAATGAACGGGTCTTCATTACGACGTTGACCAAGAAGATGGCCGAAGATTTGACCGACTACTTCAAAGACTTAGGAATCAAAGTGCGGTATTTGCACAGTGATATCAAGACGCTGGAACGGACCCAAATCATTCGTGATTTACGATTGGGCAAGTTTGACGTGCTCGTCGGGATCAACCTGTTGCGGGAAGGTATCGACGTGCCAGAAGTCTCATTAGTTGCCATTTTGGATGCTGATAAGGAAGGCTTCCTGCGTAATGAACGGTCATTGATCCAAACGATTGGACGGGCGGCCCGGAACGAACACGGGGCGGTCATCATGTATGCGGATACGACCACCGATTCGATGCAAGCGGCCATTGATGAAACCGCTCGGCGTCGGACGATTCAAATGAAGTATAATGAAGACCATCACATTACACCACATACCATTCAAAAGGCCATTCCAGATTTGATTGCGTCTACCAAAAAATCTGAGGATGCTGGTGAAAAGGATGACTTCTTGGAAACTGACTTTGATGATATGACGCACGAACAACAATTAGATATGATTGCAAAACTTGAGGAACAGATGAAGACTGCCGCGAAGAAGCTTGATTTCGAACAAGCTGCCACTTTGCGGGATACGGTCATGGAATTGAAAGCACAAATCAGCTAGCTTTGGCTGGTGATGGTTAGATTGAGGAGGCCTTTTTTTGGCAAATGATAAGATTGTCATTCACGGTGCGCGTGCCCATAACTTAAAGGACATTGACGTCACCATTCCCCGCGACAAACTCGTGGTCATTACCGGGTTATCAGGTTCGGGTAAGAGTTCTTTGGCGTTTGATACCTTGTATGCGGAAGGACAACGGCGCTACGTCGAAAGTTTGTCCGCGTACGCTCGCCAATTTTTAGGACAAATGCAAAAACCAGACGTGGATTCGATTGATGGGCTGAGTCCAGCCATTTCGATCGACCAAAAAACGACGTCTAAGAACCCGCGGTCAACGGTCGGAACGGTCACTGAAATCAATGACTACTTGCGGCTATTGTGGGCCCGGGTCGGGGAACCAATCTGTCCAAACGATGGCACGCCAATCGCTAGTCAAACGGTTGAACAGATGGTTGACCGGATTCAGAAGTTGCCTGAACGGACTAAGCTCCAGATTCTGTCACCAATCGTTCGTCAAAAGAAGGGCGAACACAAAAAAATCTTTGAAAAGATCAAGCGTGAAGGCTTCGTCCGCGTTCGTGTGGATGGCGAGATTCATGATATCAGTGAGACGTTTGACTTAAACAAGAATCAACAGCACACGATTGAAATCGTAATCGACCGGATCGTTGTGAAACCAGGGGACCGCTCACGGTTATTCGATTCGTTTGAAGCGGCTTTACGTTTGAGTGGCGGCTATGCGATTGCCGATGTGATTGGCGGCGACCCAATTATGTTCTCAGAACATTATGCTTGCCCAATCTGTGGCTTTACGGTCGGTGAACTCGAACCACGGTTGTTCTCCTTCAACGCGCCACAAGGGGCTTGCCCGGACTGTGAAGGACTGGGGATCAAGCTGGAAGTTGACGAAGACTTAGTTGTCCCTGATCGCCAATTAACGTTGGCCGAGGGTGCGCTGGCGCCTTGGAATCCAATCAGTTCACAGTATTATCCTGAATTATTAAAGCAAGCTTGTGAACAATTGGGGATTCCGATGGACGTACCATTTGAAAATCTTTCCAGAGCAGACCAACAGACTGTTTTGTACGGTTCTAATGGTAAAACGTTCCATTTCCACTATCAAAACGATTTCGGTGGTGTTCGCGATGTTGATGCTGTCTTCGAAGGGGTCATTAATAACGTTGACCGGCGTTATCACGAAACTAATAGTGATTTCACCCGCGATGTGATGCGCAAGTACATGACCGAATTGACTTGTCAGACTTGTCATGGTTTCCGTTTGAACCGCAAAGCACTGGCCGTTAAGGTGGGTGGCGAACACATTGGAGCCGTCTCAGACCTCGCAATTGGCAAGGAATTAGACTTCTTCAATGACTTGAAATTATCAGAACAGAGTTTGGTGATTGCCCAACCGATTTTGAAGGAAATTCGTGACCGGCTTTCCTTCTTACAAAACGTTGGGTTGGCCTACTTGACGCTCAGTCGTTCAGCGCGGACCTTATCCGGTGGGGAAGCGCAACGGATTCGCCTAGCCACTCAGATTGGATCGAATTTATCAGGGGTCTTATACATCTTGGATGAACCATCGATTGGGCTGCATCAGCGTGATAACGACCGTTTGATTGGCTCACTTAAGAAGATGCGAGACTTAGGCAACACGTTGATCGTGGTCGAACATGATGAAGATACTATGCGGGCCGCGGATTATATCGTTGATATTGGTCCGGGTGCCGGTGAAAATGGTGGCGAAGTCATGGCGGCCGGGACACCGAAGCAAGTCGCACGTTCACGTAAGTCACTGACTGGACAGTATTTGTCTGGCAAACGGTTCATTCCGCTACCTGAGACGCGGCGCCCTGGCAATGGTAAGAAGATTCGAATTACCGGTGCGGCTGAAAATAACTTGAAGAATATCACCGTTGATTTCCCACTGGGTGAATTTGTGGTCGTCACGGGAGTTTCCGGTTCTGGTAAGTCGACGCTAGTAAATGATGTCTTGAAACGGGTCTTAGCTCAGAAGTTGAATCGAAATTCTGAAAAACCCGGGAAGTACAAGAGTGTCAGTGGCATCAAAAATATTGAGCGCTTGGTCAATATTGACCAAAGCCCCATTGGCCGGACACCACGTAGTAATCCCGCCACTTATACGGGCGTCTTTGATAACATCCGCGACTTGTTTGCGCAGACCAATGAAGCCAAATTGCGGGGCTACAAGAAGGGCCGCTTCAGTTTCAATACGAAGGGTGGCCGTTGTGAAGCCTGCCACGGTGATGGGATCTTGAAGATTGAAATGAACTTCTTGCCCGACGTGTTCGTACCTTGTGAAGTTTGCCATGGTAAGCAGTACAATTCAGAAACCTTGGAAGTAGAATATAAAGGCAAAAACATTGCGGATGTCTTACAGATGACGGCATCTGAAGCAGTTAAGTTCTTTGAACCAATTCCTAAGATTCGTCGTAAACTCCAGACATTAGTTGATGTTGGCTTGGGCTACGTCAAGTTAGGTCAGCCAGCAACGACGCTTTCTGGTGGTGAAGCCCAACGGATGAAGTTGGCTTCTGAACTGCACAAGCAACAGTCCGGTAAGAACTTCTATATCTTGGATGAACCGACGACCGGGTTACACAGCGAAGATATTCGCCGTTTGATTGGCGTTCTGGATCGCTTAGTGGATGCCGGTAATACGGTCCTCATCATCGAACATAATCTGGACGTGGTGAAGTCCGCAGACTACTTGATCGACCTGGGTCCAGAAGGTGGCGATGGTGGTGGCACGATTGTTGCGACTGGCACCCCAGAACAAGTGGCTGAAGTGGCCGAAAGCTATACTGGTCAATACTTGAAGCCCATTTTAAAGCGCGATCGTGAACGGCAGGGAACGATGACTGCCAAATAGGCAACATTGTGCTACACTTGAGTTTGTAATGTGATTTTAATTTAGAGGAGTTGTTGAATACATGGCTAAAGTAGAAAGTTTTACATTAGATCATACCAAAGTTTTAGCACCTTACGTTCGTAAAATTACGGTGGAAAATGGGCCTAAGGGCGACGCCATCACTAATTTTGACTTACGGTTAGTTCAACCTAACAAGGCGGCCATCGATACGGCTGGTTTGCATACGATCGAACACATGTTAGCAGGGTTATTGCGTGACCGGATGGACGGCGTCATTGACTGCTCACCATTTGGTTGCCGGACTGGTTTCCATTTGATTACATGGGGCGAACACGATACGGTCGAAGTTGCTAAGGCATTGAAGTCCTCATTAGAATTCATTGCTGGCCCAGCTAAGTGGGAAGATGTTCAAGGAACGACCATTGATAGCTGTGGGAATTACAAGGATCATTCCTTATTCTCCGCTAAAGAATGGGCAAAATTGATTCTTTCACAAGGTATTTCATCCGACCCATTTGTACGTAAGGTCGTTGAATAAGCAGTAATTATATCACCGGTCATTGTGAAGATGACCAGGACTACTAAAGACGCCAACTTTCTGAACATAGAAGGTTGGCGTCTTTTTTGGTTGCTTAAAACCTTAAAGCTTAATGAGTTCGATTACTGCGGATAGTGGGCGATTTCAATCTCATCGAATCTGACCGGGTACAGTGAGACCGAAAACGAAGCTGCGCGAACGCTGGTATGACGGGAATCAATTATAAGTCTTGTCGTCACAGCGGGACTATTGCTGAATTCGATGATTGAAGCTGTAAGGGACGGATGGCCGGCTGAAACTAATAAAAAATATACTAAAATAACTGAATAAATGTATAAATATCCATAATTTCAATGAATATCACTGAAATAAAGAATATTTTACAAAAATTATTGCATAAAATGAAATGAGGTGGTACGATACTGTCATTGAGAAATACAAAGATAAAATTTCGGAGGTACAAATCAATGGTCAAACAAAATGATAAAATTATTCTCGCTTATTCCGGTGGTTTAGATACGTCAGTTGCAATTAGTTGGTTAAAGGACAAGGGCTACGACGTGGTTGCTTGTGGGATCGATGTTGGTGAAGGTAAAGATATGGATGCCATCAAGGAAAAAGCCTTGAAGCTCGGTGCCGTTTCCTCATACATGATAGATGCGAAGCAAGAATTCGCTGAAGAATACGCTTTGATTGCGTTACAAGGTCATACCTTATACGAAGGCGAATACCCATTAGTTTCAGCGTTATCACGTCCGTTAATTGCCAAGAAGTTAGTCACTTTGGCCAAACAAGAACACGCCGTTGCGATTGCCCATGGCTGTACCGGTAAAGGGAACGATCAAGTTCGGTTTGAAGTCGCAATTCACGCCTTGGCCCCAGATATTAAGATTGAAGCCCCAGTTCGTGACTGGCACTGGTCACGTGAAGAAGAAATTGATTACGCTAAGGAACATAACATTCCAGTGCCAATCAACCTCGACAGTCCATACTCCATCGATGAAAACTTATGGGGTCGGGCCAATGAATGTGGGATTTTGGAAGACCCATGGCAAGCTGCTCCAGCCGACGCGTTTGACCGGACGAACGGCTTAGCTGATACACCTGACACGCCAACGACCCTTGAAATTACTTTCGAAGCTGGTGTTCCGGTTGCTTTAGATGGCGAATCCATGAACTTGGCCGACTTAATCATTAAGTTAGACAAAATTGCCGGCGAACACGGTATCGGCCGGATCGACCATATTGAAAACCGGTTGGTCGGAATCAAATCTCGTGAAGTCTATGAAGCACCCGCAGCAACTGTGCTATTAAAGGCGCACAAGGATTTGGAAGACTTGACGTTTGAACGGGAATTAGCGCACTTCAAGCCAATCATTGAACAAAAATTAGCCGATACGATTTATAACGGCTTATGGTTCTCACCATTAATGGAAGCCATGGTTGCTTTCTTAAAGCAGACTCAACAAGTTGTTAACGGGGTGGTCCGGGTTCAACTCTTCAAGGGTAACGTCATTACGGAAGGTCGGAAGTCACCAAACTCCTTGTATGACACGAACCTCGCGACTTACACGTCAGCAGACTCATTCGACCAACAAGCGGCAGTTGGTTTCATCAAACTTTGGGGCTTACCAACCCAAGTTAATGCGCAGGTCCAAGCTAAGGCCCAAGCTGAAGCCAAGGCCAAGGCAGACAAGGCGCACGCCTAATGAGCACCAAAAAGTTATGGGGTGGCCGTTTTACTGAAACGGGTGCTAAGTACGTTGATGATTTTGGCGCATCCATCAGCTTTGACCAGTTGCTTGCCGCAGAAGATATTGCTGGTTCCTTAGCACACGTGAAAATGTTGAAAAAAACGGGCATCCTACCAGCCGAAGACGTCGACAAAATCGTTGCTGGCCTGGAAACGTTAGCGGCTCGCCAAAAAGCGGGTGAGTTGGAATTCTCAACGGTCAATGAAGATATTCATATGAATATTGAATCCTTATTGACTGAAGAAATCGGACCAGTTGCCGGTAAACTGCATACGGCCCGCTCGCGGAACGACCAAGTCGCAACCGATTTTCATCTCTATTTGAAGCATCAATTGCCACTGATTTTAGACCGGCTACACGAGCTTGAAACCGTGTTAGTTGATAAAGCTAGTGAAAATGTGGAAACGGTGATGCCAGGGTATACGCATTTGCAACACGCCCAACCAATTTCATACGCGCACTACTTATTGGCTTACTACCAGATGTTCAAACGTGATATGGAACGCTTTGAATTCAACATGCAACACACTGATATTTCACCATTGGGAGCGGCAGCCTTAGCCGGCACGACCTTCCCGATCGACCGTGAATATAGTGCTAAACTATTAGGGTTTAGTGACGTTTATCATAATAGTTTAGATGCTGTTTCTGACCGGGACTTCGTGTTGGAATTCCTCAGTAACGCGTCAATTCTGATGATGCATCTGTCACGGTTCTGTGAAGAAATCGTCAGCTGGAGCAGTTATGAATTCAAGTATATTAGCTTGAGTGACCAATTCTCGACGGGTAGTTCAATTATGCCGCAGAAGAAGAATCCAGATATGGCTGAGTTGATTCGGGGCAAATCTGGCCGGGTCTACGGTAACTTGATGGGCTTGTTGACAGTCATGAAGGGCATTCCGTTGGCTTACAATAAGGACCTTCAAGAAGATAAGGAAGGCGCCTTTGATACGGTGACCACCGTCTTGACTAGTTTGCACGTCTTTACTGGCATGCTGGCAACGCTCACGGTTAATGAAGATCGGATGGCAGAAGCCACCACCAACGATTTCTCAAACGCTACTGAATTAGCAGATTATTTGGCCAACAAGGGGATTCCATTCCGCGAAGCCCACGCGATCGTCGGTAAACTTGTTTTGGACGGCTTGAAAAAACAGCGGCCATTACAAGATATTCCATTAAGTGAATATCAGCAGATTTCACCACTGATTCAAGAAGACGTTTATCATGATTTGGATGCCAAGGTTGCCGTGCAACGGCGGCATTCACTCGGTGGTACCGGCTTTGACCAAATCAAACAAGAGTTGCAACGGGCACAAGCGCAACTCGCCACCTACCAGTCCTCAACGACTGACTAAATATTGTTATCAATTTGACCATTGATAGTTTTCGAATCGACCGCCAAGTGTGTATGCACTTGGCGGTCGTTTTCTTGATGGAAATTTTGAAGACGAAACAGACTTTAGGTTCGTTCAAAAGCAGCCAGCTGAGGGACGCTGGAAACAAGGCGAATTAGCGTAAAACTGTCGTGTTGTTCGTCCTACACCGGCTTCCAGGCATTTCTGACAACGCTGGAACGCGATGGACACAGATTTAAGCCGACAACCCACGTCTTAAATACTGGTCTTTCACGTTCTATGCAATATTGTTGAAACGTGTTCGGGTCAGACCGGGACTTCCGGTTAGCTACGCCAGAACGCCAAGCGGAAGTTCACCGCTTAACGCTCTAGCTAGGCTAATCCTCAGTCCCAACCCGTCTGAACCTCACACTCTAGGAGCCGCTGAGCATTGTCAGAAATACCTTCCACCCGGGGATCGTATTCGAAAGGCAGACATGTGCGGACCCAACTTTTAGTGAACAGGTCGTTGGTTCTTAGTGATGAGTCATTTTGGTATCGAACTGTAAGACTGGTCTGCAGCAATTTCAAGTAGTCATACTTTTTTATTCAATTGACCGTCAACACCATTGAACGTTATCGAAAAATTTCCTAGTTGACTCAGCTGGTGAAGCCTTAGTTTTCGACGATTGGCGGTACTATCAGCCATCCTTGAGACTGATTTTCGTCGCGATTTGCTGATAATCGTCAGACCGTCTTTTTAGTATCTAAATCCCATAAATCATCATCCATGTTGATTTAAGATTTGCCTGAAGGATCGGCCACTTAATGTTCAGGGGGTAATTGTACCCAGATAGGGGGTCATTCATCCGCCATTCGAGCGGGTTCCCGACTGGTCGGATTGGCTGACAATGCTCAAACCGATGTAGCCCTGTTCCAGCAATTGTCAGCCAGCTCCAAAAGTCGGAATAGGGAGATCATTGGCTGCCGAACAATCAGCCAACTGTTTGATTCCTTTTACCGAAAAAACAATACTGATTAAAGTCTAATAAAGTCCATCAGAAAAATTGGAAACTCTTACATTAACTGGTAAGATAGAATTAATATCGGATATGGGAGATGTTAAGAGATGTTTAATGATCATCGATGGGGTTTTGACTGGACAGAGTTTATGACCGGAGTCGTTTTCTTGATTGCGGCGTACTTTGTGATCAAACAACCCCAAGCAGCATTATTGAGCTTGGTATTTCTATTTGCGATTGCAGCAATTATTAGCGGAATCACAACGATTGGTGGCTACACTAAGTTGCGGCGCGAAACTGGGTTACGAGCGAACTTTGCACTGGTATTTGCAATTATCGATATTTTAGTCGGTTTACTGTTCTTATTCCACGCACCAGCAGGGATCCTCGTCCTCGGCTACGTCTTTGCCTTCTGGTTCTTGATCGACTCGATCGAACGGTTGACCGTGGTCTCACATTTGCGAGTCTTCGGAACGGGCTACTACGTGTTATCACTGATTCTGGATATCATTAGTTTGGCGTTAGGGATTATGCTGATCATCAATCCAATGATTGCGGTCGTTAGTTTCAACGTCCTTGTCAGTTTCTATTTCGCAGTCTTTGGTATCAACGCCATTTTGATTGCCTTTGCACGGCGCAACTAAACGCAAAACAATTTAGTTTGTCTGTACAAATTGACGTAGCTCGCTACCAGAGATAGCGAGCTATTTTTGACGCAACTTTCAATAGATTTTATGGCTAGCATGGTACTAGCCAACCGGACTGTCAGTAGAAATGACACGCCCGGTGTGTTATACTACCAACAATATGGACTTTAGGAGGCCAATATAGCATGGCAGAGTCATTACAACTCGTTATTATTTCTGGGATGAGTGGTGCCGGTAAGACGGTCGCCGTTCAAAGCTTTGAAGACCTAGGCTATTTTTGCATTGATAATATGCCGCCAGCGTTGTTACCGAAGTTCTCAGAATTAGTTGAGGAGTCGGGAAAGATTAAGAAAGTGGCATTGGTGATCGATTTACGGTCACGGGCCTTTTACGATGAAATTATGGATATGTTGGCCAATCTGGACAACACCGACTTTGTGTCGACTCGGATTCTGTTCTTAGATGCTTCCAATGAGGAATTGGTCTCCCGGTATAAGGAGACGCGGCGTTCGCATCCGCTGGCAATGGAAGGCCGGGTCATGGATGGTGTACGTAAGGAACGTGAACTTCTGGCACCATTGAAAGACCGGGCTTCCTACGTAATCGACACGTCGGCATTGACGCCCCGCGAATTACGCGAATCAATTTTTGATAAATTTGAAACTGATCAGGATGAAACCTTCCACATCGAGATGCTGTCGTTTGGCTTCAAATATGGTTTGCCAATCGATGCCGATATCGTGATGGATGTGCGCTTCCTGCCGAACCCGTATTACATTCCGGAATTAAAGACGCAGACCGGATTGGATAAACCGGTGGCGGATTACGTGATGGAACAACCAGCGACGGAGAAATTTTACCAACAATTCCTAGGCATGTTGGAAAGTATCATGCCAGGCTATGAAGCTGAAGGTAAGAGTAGTTTGACGATTGCCATCGGCTGTACGGGTGGTCAACATCGCTCAGTCGCATTGACGCAACGCATCGGCGAAGCGCTGGCTAAGCACTATAAGGTGCATATCAGCCATCGCGATATTGATAAACGAAAGGAAACTGTTAATCGCTCATGAGAAAGTACACATTTAAGACCCAGCGGCCTAAAATTGTGGTGATTGGCGGGGGGACTGGTTTACCAGTCGTTCTGAAAGGCTTGCGCAAACAAGCTGTTGATATCACGGCAGTTGTAACGGTCGCTGATGATGGTGGCTCGTCGGGTATTATCCGCAACTATGTTAACGTCGTGCCGCCTGGTGATATTCGAAACGTTATGGTGGCATTGTCGAATTGGCCCCATTTGTATAAAGATATTTTTCAGTATCGTTTCCAGGGCGACGACCAGTTCTTTGCCGGCCACGCGATTGGAAATCTGATTATTGCCGCCCTCACTGAGATGAAGTCGGGGGTGTTTGATGCGGTCCAAGAACTGTCTAACATGATGCAAGTTGACGGGCACGTCTACCCGGCAGCCAATGAAGCGCTGACGCTACACGGACGGTTCAAAGACGGCACTGAATTAGTGGGTGAAGCTGAAATCACCGCTGCCCACAAGTCGTTGGAACGCGTTTGGGTCACTGATAAAAATGGTCAGGAACCACAAGCCGTTCAACCAGTGATCGATGCCATCATGGCGGCGGACCAGATCGTTTTAGGACCTGGTAGTTTATTTACCAGTATCCTGCCCAACTTGACCATCAGTAATATCGGTCGCGCCGTTTGTGAATCCGATGCGGAAGTGGTTTATATTTGTAACATCATGACGCAAAAGGGTGAAACGGATAACTTTTCAGATGCTGACCACGTGCGAGTCTTGAACCGGCATCTCGGTCAGAATTTCATCAACACGGTACTCGTTAATACGGAAAAAGTGCCGGAAGATTATATGGATTTCCACAAATTCAACGAAGTCTCTCGTCAAGTCAGTCATGATTTTCGGGGGCTACGTGAACAAAATTGTCGGGTCATCTCGTCTAATTTCTTGAAGCTTCGCGACAATGGGGCCTTTCATGATGGCGACCAGGTCGTGGCGGAACTCATGAACTTAGTGGGCCATTCCGACGTTTTTAGATAAGGGGGTCGTGGCATGTCATACGCCAGTGACGTTAAGAAAGAACTAACTAACCTCGCTGTCCATCGCGAGAATGCAAAGGCTGAATTAATGGCCTTGATTCGAATGAATGGGGCAATTAGCCTTGCCAATCACCATTTCATTTTGAATATCCAGACGGAAAATCCGGCCATCGCGCGGCGTATTTACCGGCTACTCAAACAATTTTACGACGTGGATAGTGAACTGATCGTCCGTCGTAAAATGAAGTTAAACAAAAACAATTTATACATTGTGCGGCTGAAGACGGGGACTGACATGGTGCTGGCTGATTTGGGAATCTTAAAAGATTATCAAATCGTCGAAGTCGCACCAACGGAAGTGCTTACCGATGATGCCGCGGTCCGCTCGTACTTGCGAGGGGCCTTTCTGGCGGGTGGCTCCGTCAACAATCCGGAGACATCGCGCTACCATCTTGAAATTTACTCACTTTACGAAGCCCATAATCATATGATTTCTGAAATGATGAATAAGTATGGGTTGAATTCACGAACGACTGACCGGCGTGGCGGCTACATCACGTACATCAAGGAAGCTGAAAAAATCGCGGACTTCTTGTCATTAGTCGGTGCGACGAATGCGATGTTGAAATTCGAAGATATCCGAATCATGCGTGATATGCGGAATTCAGTCAATCGGTTAGTTAATTGCGAAAACGCCAATATGGACAAAGTGGCGAACGCGTCTAGTAAGCAGATTGAAAATATTTTATTGATCGACGAAACGGTTGGCTTACAACAGCTGCCGCCTAAGTTACAAGAAGTGGCGGTCGCGCGGTTAGCACACCGAGAAGTCAGTTTGAAAGAACTTGGCACCTTAGTCCCTGGTGGCCCGATTTCCAAATCTGGGATCAACCATCGTTTGCGCAAAATCAATCAGTTTGCAGAACAATTGCAAAAAGAAGCTTAAATAATGGTCTACCGGTCTTCTGGTATGACCTGTTAATATT
>NZ_JAGYGU010000016.1:0-83140 GCF_018991255.1 Lactiplantibacillus sp. 30.2.29
CCCCAAAGTAATTGCTATTTGAAAATTGCGCGGTACGATTTCAATATCAATTACTTCGAGATGACGGATAACAAATCCAAGTTACGAAGAGGCCGAATTGCCAGAGGTTGGCCTAGTCGTAACGATGGGGAATCAGAATCGGATTGAACTGAACAGAAACGTGGTGGGGCTTATGGATGAAGAGGCAGAATATTTTTTCCAGTTGATTGATCAGGCTTATGCCGAAAATCTAGAGAATCAGCCTAGTGGATATAAAAAGTGTTTGCTCAAGGCAGCAACGGATTTAAGCAATGGCAAAAGCGTCATCAAGGCTGCTACTGATATCTATTTGACTTGTCAAAAGGATTGTATCGTTCCGATGGGATTGCCGCCGAAAAACCGAATGCTGCATGGTTTTATCCACGACAAGCTAAAATCACTCAGTCAAAAAGAGCTGCGCAACTTGAATATTGGACATGGTTTGATTGCCACTCATTTTACATTTGGGCCGTTTCTATAGCCTTTCCGATAAGACTCAACCAATCAAAATTCATACAACGTAAAGCCCAGGTCAGCGAATAACCTGGGCTTTTGTGTCGTATTATTAGTAATTTTATCTGACCGGTTCGTGTTAATGTTGGGCTGCTTCCAACCGCTTGACGCGCAAGACGCTGGCTAAAATGGCGATAGCCAAGATGAATAACAGGATGAAATCCAACTTGCTACCCATCACCGTACCAGTGACCGTCGTATGATGAATTTCATAGCCGGAAATTACGGCGGACATAATACTGGTCCCGATTGAGCCAGCATACTGTTGCATCATACTGAACATAGAGTTCTGGTCTGACTTTTGCGGTAACGGCACGCGGGTACTTCCATCTGAAATTGCGGTCCCAAAGCCGGTGTTAAAGCCGATTCGGAGCAGCGCATAAATTGAGGCAATCAAGACGACGGTGAAGTGGTCGGTGGTCAACCAGAATAGGATGAGAGCGACACTGGCCATGATTGCACTGAAGGTCAACAGCATCGTCGGACCTTGCTTGTCATAAATCTTACCCGCAATTGGACCGGTGATGGCCCCCACGATGGCACCGGGCAACATCATCAAGCCAGCCATCATCGCCGAGGCGCCAAGCACCGTTTGGGCGAATAGTGGTAGGACAAATGATAAGCCGATGTTGATAAATTGCAGGCCGAAGTAGTTGAACAGGCGGAGACGTAATACAGGCAGTTTTAAAATCGAATAATCGATCAGCTTACGACGCCCCTTGAGTGCGTAAGTGACCATGATGGCAATCATCACGATGCTCCAGAGGCACCAGCCACCAAAGTTCAGTGACAACCAACCGTGCGTTCCGGCGTTATTAAATGTAAATAACAGACTGGTGAACGCCACGGCTAAGAGGAAGGCACCGAGAAAATCGAACTTCTTGTCCCCAACACCGAGCGCCTGACCGGAAATATTGATGGCGCCAAGAATGGCCAGTAACGCTAAAATCGGGACGATGCCCACGAAAATGGCGCGCCACGACCAGATGCTCGTCAGGACACCACCGTAAGTCGGTCCTAACGCCGGGGCTAGCGACACGATGACACTCGCCATCCCCGTGTAAGTCCCGAGCTTGCTCCGCGGGACGTTAGTAAAAATCAGCTGAAACATCAGTGGAATCGAGATCCCCGTCGCAATTGCTTGTAAGAGCCGACCGGTCAATAACACCGGAAAGCTGGGGGCAATCCAGCAGAGAATCCCGCCGAGAAGACAAACGAGGGCGGCAAATAAGAAGAGGGGCTTCGGGTTGAAGCGTTTCAACACATATGCGGTGGTACTCATGACGATGGTGGTCAATAATAAGTAGCCGGTCGTCAACCACTGAACGGTATCGAGCGAGACGCCCATCGTTTTGATCAACGTGGGAAACGTCACGTTCATGGAAGTTTCCACGAGGATACCGACAAATGAGAGCAGGCCAACGGATAGGATGGCGAGCTTTGTTTTTAAAGTAACGGTACTTGGTTCAGACACAATTAAACACTCCTTAATCGATAATTGGCGTATTTTGGACAGCTCACCAAGCCCAATCGGACGTGCAGTCAAGCCTGTTAAGTAAGTACTCACGTGACTTGACCAGTCATGCCGGTGATGGCCGATGGGCGCGATATTCGGTCGAAATGTCCGCATAACTGCCGCTGACCATCACCGAATGGCGCCCAATGATCCACCGCCTGCGAGTGCCGTCAATGTGCTGCGCGACGGTGGAATTTGACCATATAAAAGGACGATCGCCTGGACCGTCCCGTTAACGTTACTAGTTTAAGCTTATTTTCACAGCGGCGCAATCACTTTGCCTTGATATTGGAACTTATCATTAAAGCGATTTGGTTAAGTATGGTATTATAAAATGTTGTTTCATTAAATTTTAATTAAAATTTAGGAGGTGCGGTGTGAGCATATTTATCAAACTAGGCTGGTATTTCCGGCGCGAATGGAAGTTGTATTCAGCGGGCGTGCTCGGGCTAGTCTTAACAGCAATTATTGGCATTATTCCACCGCGAATTATCGGGGATGTGGTGGATGGCATCAACCAACGCCACTTAACAGCGCGGTCCTTAATGATTTATCTGAGCATCATTGGGGCGGCCGCCATTGGTCAATACTTAGCGCGCTATCTTTGGCGTAATGCCATCTGGGGTGGTGCGGCGGGCCTGGAACGAACGCTGCGGGAACGCCTCTTTTGGCATTTTATGAAGATGGACGCGACCTTTTATCAGAAGTATCGCACCGGGGATCTCATGGCGCATGCGACTAATGACTTAACGGCGGTCGAACGGGTCGCTGGTGGCGGGATTCTCCAATTTGCGGACTCCATCATTACGGGTGGGACGACGTTGATTGCGATGATGACGCTGATCGACTGGCGTTTGACACTGATTGCGGTCGTTCCCTTCCCATTATTAGCGGTCGTGTCACGTTATTTAGGTAAAAAAATTCACGTGGCGTTTCGTGCCTCCCAAGCGGCCTTTTCTCGTTTGAACAATAAGGCTCAGGAAAGTATCAGTGGGATTAAAGTCATCAAGGCGTTAGGACAGGAACAAGCCGACGTGGCCGATTTTAATCAACAAATTGACGAGACGATTAAAATCAATCGCCACGTCAACGTGCTCGACTCCTTGTTCGATCCTGCGATTACGATGATTATCGCGCTATCGTATGGTGCGACGATTATTCTCGGCGGCATGTACGTGACTCATGGCATTATTACGATTGGAAATCTCGTCTCGTTCGTCACCTATCTAGGGATGATGGTCTGGCCGATGTTTGCGGTCGGAATGCTCTTCAATACGATGGAACGGGGGAACGCCTCATATGATCGGGTCATGGAATTATTGAATCAACAGAGTGCGATTGTGGATGCCAAACGCGGCATTGAACAGCGGCCCCACGGTGATATTCAGTATCAAATCACCCAGTTCAACTATCCGAATGACGCCGGGACTAGTTTGCGTGACGTCAACTTTAAGTTGAAGGCGGGCCAAACCCTCGGAATCGTCGGACGGGTCGGCGCTGGCAAATCAACTATCATGAAATTGATTTTGCGGGAGTTTGACCAGTATGATGGTCAGATTACCTATGGCGGGCATGATATTAAGCAATACGCGCTAGATAGTTACTTGCCAGCCATCGGGTACGTGCCGCAAGACAGCTTTTTGTTCTCGAATACGATTCGGGAGAATATCCGGTTCGCGGACCCGAGTGTCAGTCAGGACGTGGTCGAAGCGGTCGCTGCTAAGAGTGATTTGAATGGTCAGATTGCGAACATGCCGGCTGGTTATGACACCCAAGTTGGTGAAGAAGGCATCTCGCTTTCAGGTGGACAGCGGCAACGATTGGCAATTGCGCGGGCGTTACTGATCAACCCCGAATTACTGATTTTGGACGATGCGTTATCGGCGGTCGATGCTGAGACTGAAGCGGAGATTTTGGCGAATTTAAAAGCCAAACGTGCGGATAAGACGACCATCATCGCCGCTCATCGGTTGAGTTCGGTGATGAATGCCGATGAGATTATTGTCTTAGATGCGGGTCGCGTGGTCGAACGCGGGACTCATACCCAATTGATGGCTCAGCAGGGTTGGTACCAACAGATGTTTGAGCGACAACAATTGGAGACTAAAGTGGAAGGGGCGGTGCAATAATGGCGCAACGTCAATCAGTATGGGCACGTTCGATGCCCGTTAAGGAACAACTCACGGTTATTCGGCGGCTGTTGCCATATGCCAAGCCATTCAAATGGTTTTTCATTGCAGCCATCGTCTTTTCCGGACTAATCAGTGTCGTTAATATTTATTTGCCGCGGGTCTTGCAGACGTTTATCGACCACTACCTCAAGACTGGCAATGCGACGGTACCAATCATGTGGTACTTTGCCGGCCTGTATTTCTTCGGTATGGTCGTTCGTGCCCTGATGCAATTCGTGCAGAACTTCAGCAGTACCATGGGCGCGGAGTACATGCTAGAAAACGTCCGGCGCCAAATGTTTAGCAAATTACACCGAATGGGAATGCGCTACTTTGACCAAGTCCCGGGCGGCTCGATTCTATCGCGGCTGACCAATGATACGATGTCATTTTCTAACTTTTGGGCGTTATTTAACACGCTATTTACGGCCTTTTTCGCTGTGATTTCATCATTTGTCGCGATGTATCTGACGGATGCGCAGATTGCGCTGTGGCTACTCGTCTTCATGCCATTTTTGGCTGTGACGATTTGGTATTACCAACGCTACAGTTCGCGGGTCTATCGGCGGATGCGGGAGCGGCTCAGTGAGCTGAATACGAAGCTGAGTGAAGCGATTACGGGTATTAGCGTGATTCAGCAATTCCGCCAAGAACACCGAATCAACGGCGAATTTGACCAGACTAATGATGCTTATTTTAAAACCCGGCAGGCAATGATTCGAACCAATTCACTGTTGTTGAGTCCGCTCATTGACTTGTTTTACGCCTTAGGAACCGTTATGGTGCTTGGTATCTTTGGGGTACGGGGCCTGAACGGTTACGTGGCTGCCGGGGTGGTCTACGCCTTTATTACGTACCTGAATAACTTTTATAACCCAATGACGTCGATGATGGATAACCTGTCGGACTTTCAAGACGGGGTCGTTGCCGGGTCGCGGGTCTTACGAGTCATGGATGATCCAACGATTGCCCCAGCACAACACGCTGACCCCACCGCCAAGATCACGCGTGGCAAGATTGAATTTCGACACGTGACCTTCGCCTATGATGGACAACACCCGGTATTAAAAGACGTGTCGTTTGTCGCGGAGCCGGGTCAAACGGTGGCGCTGGTCGGTCAGACTGGGAGTGGAAAAACGTCAACGATCAATGTGTTGATGCGGTTCTACGAATTCCAATCCGGCGAAGTATTGATCGACGACCGAGATATTCGTGAGTATCCGGCTGAAGAATTACGACAGAAGATGGGCCTAGTGTTGCAAGAGCCGTTCATGTTCTATGGCGATATCAATTCTAATATTCGCATGTTCAATGACCAGATTTCGGACGAACAAGTTCAAGCTGCCGCACGCTTCGTGAAAGCGGATGATTTCATCAATGACCTGCCGGAGAATTACCAGTCACGCGTGATTGAGCGGGGCGCGAGTTATTCCTCTGGTCAACGACAACTGATTTCATTTGCCCGCACGATCGTGACTGATCCTAAAATTCTGATTTTAGACGAAGCCACGGCCAACGTGGATACCGAAACGGAAGAAATGATTCAGACTGGCTTGAACCGGATTCAAGAAAATCGGACGACGATTGCGATTGCCCACCGGTTATCGACGATCCAAAACGCAGACTTGATTTTAGTCTTGAACCAGGGTCAAATCGTGGAGCGCGGGACCAATGATGAATTGTTACAACAACATGGCTACTATTACGATATGATTCAGCTGCAAAATTCTGCGCACGCGAGTTAATTGTGGTATGCTCGAGACAAAATAAGTCGAGGTGATGGCGCATGCGTCGAAAAGTATCGTGGTTAGTGATCATGACGGTCATGAGTACCTTGTGGAAGGTCGGGTTGCGGCTGTTGATGACTCACCACCAACGCCCAAAACAGTTGAAGGTCAAGGTCAAGTTGAAGTAGGTCGTTGATAGCAATGACCAGATATGGATTGGCTGGATTTGACGTAAGGGACGGAATTTCCTCTGAAGCTAGACGACATCATCCCGTTCCTTCGAATAGATGCTAGCCTGACCAGCAAGTCCTGTGAATCATCATAAACGAAGGCCCCACTCAGAAGTAAAAACTTCTAAGTGGGGCCTTTGTTGATGATTGCGTTCTGAATTGCGACTGCCCGCGCTAATCGTTTGGCTTCGGATTAATTATTAAAATGACTAGATTCACGTGGACTATGCAGATTAGTAATACTTGACTATTTGAACAAAGCATTTTACGTCGGCCGATAACCGCGGTTAAATAGACTTATCAGCAGACGTTGAAGGGAGTTATCGCAGATGGAATATCGACAATTGGGCACGTCAGATTTACAAGTTTCGTCGATTGCACTCGGTTGCATGGGCTTTGGTACGGGAAGTGGCGATGATATTAACCAGCGCTCGTGGGCAGTCGGTCAGCAACAAGCCGACCAAGTCTTACAACGGGCGGTTGACTTAGGGATCAACTTTTTTGACACCGCGCCGGTTTATCAAGCAGGTGCGAGTGAACGTGTCTTGGGGCGGGGGCTGCAACAATTTTCCCGTGATCAAGTGATTCTCGCAACCAAGTTCACTAATCGAACGACGCAAGAAATCAATGACCATGTTAGCGGCCGTGAACACATCTTGCGTTCGCTAGACCAGAGTTTGGCCAACTTGCAGACGGATTACGTTGACTTGTATGTCTATCATATTTGGGACTGGCTCACACCGATGGCCGACATCATGGCTGGATTAAACGAAGCCGTCAAGTCCGGTAAGGTCCGCTATCTGGGCATCTCAAATGCGTATGCCTGGCAGATTGCACAGATCAATGCGTTCGCGGCGCAGTATGACTACCCGCAATTTGTTTCCATTCAGAGCCACTATAATTTAATTTATCGCGAAGATGAGCGTGAACTATTTACCTACGCTCACGAAAATCAGCTGGCAACCACGCCGTATAGCCCGCTGGCGAGTGGCCGCTTAGCGCACCCGTTTGGCACTGAAACGACGCGGCGGCGTCAAGATGCGTTCTCTGAGACGAAGTATGGCGCGACCGTTGATATTGATAAACCTGTGATTGCACGCGTTGAAGAACTGGCACAGCGGCATCACGTCTCGATGGCCGCGATTAATTTGGCCTGGCTCCAACAACGCGTCACGGCCCCCATCATTGGTGCAACCAAACCGCACCATTTAGACGCGGTGGCAGAAGCAGCGGACCTCCAGTTGACGCCAGCTGAAGTGCGTTACTTAGAAGAACCGTATCAACCTCACGATTTGGAAGGCGTGATGGCGGATAATCGCTCGCGCGAACATAATTGGAATCAGTATTCGGGTCAGTAGTGCTGGGCGTTGCTGATGGAGACTTTGAGCGGTCGTCTGGGACGACGTTTCGGTGGTACTGTTTTGCCAAAATGCACGTGACGATGGCACAAGTTGCTTGACTTAAAGTTAACTTGAAGTCTTAGACTGATTAATAGGTGCTGCAAGTACCGTTGTCATTGCGTTACCCAATGACGTGTGGTAATAGAACGAGCTGACCTGACTACTTGACCTCTGAGGCTGGTTAATAAGTTAGACAAGTGACACTGATTGATAACAAAGGAGCGCTAGTTTAAGTGAAAACAATTAATCAAGACTATTTGACGGGTGAACGGGCGTTATTCAAAGCTCGCGACCTCGAAATTAACAATACGACGTTCGCGGACGGTGAATCGCCGTTAAAGGAAAGTCACAATATTCAGCTGAATCAACCCATTTTTAAGTGGAAATATCCATTGTGGTATAGCGAGCACGTGACGGTCGACCGCGGATTATTTGAAACGATGTCTCGTTCTGGCATCTGGTATACCAAAGATATCACGATTACGAACAGTACGCTACAGGCGCCTAAGCTTTTTCGGCGGGCCAGCCAAATCAAGTTAGCGCACGTTCATTTCTCTGATGCGGAAGAAACCTTGTGGAACTGTCAGGATATCACCTTGACGGATGTGCAAGCAGCCGGGGATTACTTCGGTATGAATAGTCAGAATATTCGAGTCGACGGCTTCAATTTGGTCGGTAACTATGCGTTTGACGGCGCTAAGAATGTTGAAATCCACAACGCCACGTTGATGACCAAGGATGCGCTCTGGAACTGCGAAAATGTGACGGTCTACGATTCACAAATTATTGGTGAATATCTGGGCTGGAATTCTAAGAACGTTCGCTTCGTCAACTGTACGATTGAAAGCGACCAGGGCCTATGCTACATGGACAACGTCAAGCTGGAGAACTGTACGTTGCTCAATACCGACTTAGCGTTTGAATATTGTCGGGATATCGATGCGGACATCGTTTCCAGCATTGATAGCGTGAAGAATCCAATTAGTGGCCGTATTCATGCGCAAGCCATCGGTCAAATCATCATGGACGATGCCGAAATCGACCCGCATCAGACGCTGATTAGCGTTGAACAAGAAAGCCGTGCACCGCATGCCGTTTGATTTTGAGACTATACTTGATCGGCGCCACACTAATTCGGTCAAGTGGGACGTCGCCGATAATGAACTCCCAATGTGGGTGGCGGACATGGATTTTCAGACCGCGCCGGCGATTCAAGCGGCGTTGACTAAACGTGCGCAATTCGGCGTCTTCGGTTACGAAGAAGTCCCCACGGCCTATTATCAGGCCGTGGCTGACTGGTGGGCCACTGAACACCATTTCCGGCCCCAAGTCGACTGGTTGATGTTCTGTACCGGTGTTGTGCCGGCAATTTCATCGATCGTTCGTAAAATGACGGCGGTCGGGGATAACGTGTTGGTGCAGGCTCCCGTTTATAATATTTTTTATCATTCGATTGAAAATAACGGTCGGCACACCTTGAGCAGTGACCTCGTTAGCCAGGATGACCAGTATGCGATTGATTGGGCTGATTTGACGGCGAAGCTAGCTGATCCACTGACGACAATGATGATTATCTGTAATCCGCAAAATCCGATCGGTATCGTGTGGTCACGGGAGACCCTGCAACGGATTGGGGAACTTTGCCTGAAGTATCATGTGCTGGTCGTCGCGGATGAGATTCACTGTGACTTAACGCTCAACGGCAATGATTACACGCCATTTGCATCGCTGACTGAGCCAGTTGCGCATAACAGTATCAGCTGCGTGTCACCAAGTAAGACGTTCAACGTGGCGGCATTGCACGCGGCGACCTTGATTATTCCGGACGACCACGTGCGGACGTTAGTGAGTCGCGGCATTAATAACGATGAGCTGGCAGAGCCGAATTCGTTTGCAATTCCCGCTAGCATTGCGGCCTACACCGAGGGCCACGACTGGCTGCATGCGTTGCGAACGAAACTAGCGGCTAATCAGCGCCAAGTCCAGACGTTCCTGACGACTGAATTACCGCAAGTCCGGTTAATTGAAGCGCAGGCCACCTACCTATTATGGTTGGATGTCAGTCAGGTCACGACGGATAGTACGGCCTTAGCGACGTTTATTCGCCAGCAAACGGGACTATTTTTGTCCGCTGGGGGCGTCTACCGCGGGGATGGCGACCGTTTCTTACGGTTAAACGTGGCTTGCCCGACAAGTACGTTGACGGATGGTATCCAGCGGCTAAAAGCCGGCATAACCGCGTATCAGCAGGCGCAGGCCTAAATCTAATCGGCGCGTATCGGGTGCATTTCTATCAGGATTTCGCTATCATTGAGATAAGCTGATTTGACTGCATGTGGCAGAATCAACGACGTCATTGTGTTGCGTCAAATCAAAATTGAAGGAACGGGTGGTGAAATCCATGGAAATTGGAATTGTCGGTGCCGGAACCGTGGGCAGCGTGTTAGCTAAAACGTTCGCGCGGGGTGATCACCAAGTCAAATTAAGCCGACACAGTGGTGCTGCTAGTTTGGCCCCACGGCGCGCAGAATTTCCGGCTAACGTTGCTTTCGTAGAAGTGGCAGCCGCGTTGCAACAACCGGTAGTAATACTCGCCGTACCATTTGAGCAAGCACCAACGGTATTAGGACAGGTTGCTGACTATGATCAGCGCATCGTTATCGATGCAACCAACCAGTTTACGGCTGATTTCAAGAAAATCAAGACGGCACCGTTTACCGGGAGCGAAGTGGTAGCGCGGGCTGCTAATAATGCCCGTGTGATCAAGGCGTTTAACACGCTGCCACCAGAATTTATGGACGGCCATGTCGATGGTCCTGGCAAGCGAGTCTTGTTCTACGCGGGTGATGACGTGGCTGCCAAGAAGGAATTCGCGGCGCTCGTGCGGCCATTGAACTTTCGACCGGTCAATCTCGGTAAACTCCGCCATGGCGGTAGTGTGATGCAAGTCGGTGGCGGCCTCGGTAATACGCATTTTGTTCAGATTGATGAATAGGGCTTGGATGTTGATGAGAATCAGCTAACGCCCAGTTGGATTGTTAAAACGGCATGATTCCAGTTTGTGGGAATCGTGCCGTTTTTGGCGTCTGATTTTTTGGTGACGGGTGCTGAGGCGCGGTTATATCCAGTGGGATGTTGAGTGAAATTGATGGCTATCATGATTTTATACCGTAGAAATTAGACCACGTCTCGAAAAAACAAACGGTTCCTTCACTAGAACAACCGGCATATATCTGGATGAAGGAGCCGTTCGTTAACATTTTATTGACGGACTTTCTGCAAGTATCGTTCAAAAATAACCGCTAAGCCATCACTACCTAACTCGCGAAAAAGATTGATGATCCGTTGACATTCCGCATCACTTGTCGTTTCCCCGGTCACCAACAGCATGGCGTTTTCAAAAAACTCTAAGCAGGCTTTTTCAAACAGTAAATCGTCAGTCAGCCTATTTTGGTGTAACTTATTCAAAATAAAAGTGGCCCGTTCAAACTCTTCACGCTCTATGAAGAGAATCAAAACGTTGGTCAGCATTCGAAATGACTCGTTGCCATATTTTCTCAGTGTGGAATACATACTTAGATTGTGCAAGGACTTTGAGAGTGTGACATCGATGAATTCGGTTGAAAAAATGAACATACAATTGTTAAAAAGGACGGTTTCGTAGTGCGTCCATGTTTCAACATTGGTGAGGTAATCACGAAGTAGTGCCTCACAAGGACCGCTGGCATGATTGCTTAATTTATGCTTTAAAACATTAATCAGACAGTACATATGAAGATAGGATTGGTTAATCTGTTTGAGTTCTAGGTATTTGGCAATCATTTTATCCAGCGATTTTAGATCACCCTTGTCAAAAAAAATTTTGACTTTGTTCATATCAGCAAAAATTTTGTCTTGGCGAAAGTTGTTCTTGATGAAATAGAACTCGTCGAAATTCACGTGGAGTTGATCCAGAATGAATTTGAACGTATTAATGGAAGTGTTGACCTGTCCGTGAACAATTCGATAATAGTTTTGCCGACTGAGCGTTGTCCCACAGAGCGTTTTCAATGAAATGTTTTTATTCCGTCTAATGAATTCTAAAGTCTCACCAAGTTCCATTCGGGGGCTTCCTAAATACTGACGATGTCACATATCTGTGTCAGATGTTAAACATACACAACCTCATGGTCAGTTTTCTGAAAATTATTGTATGCTATCAGTATATCGCTGGTGAAGAATGGTTGACGACTGATTTGTACGATGTGCAACGATTTTAGACGATGAGTTGATTGCGAATAACGTCGCTGATTGTGAAGATAGCGGCAGTGCCAAGTCGCACGTGCAAAGTACGTTGTTCAACAAATGTCGTTATGGTGCGCATTCGGGTATAACAATTCCCATAAAGACAAATTAGGTAGCACTGCTGAAAGGCCGAAAAATCGGCGCATTCAGAATTATGAAAATTTAGGTCACCAGATTAATTTTGAAAACTGAGGAGGAACCTGATGATTTACGAAATCCTAGTTCCATTAATTCTAATTTACCTGATTTATATCGGTTACTTTTTGTACGATTTAACGCATGTTATCAAGACAACCAAATATGTGCCTAAGCTAGTGTGGGGCCTTGTCATTTGCCTTTCAGTACCGCTCGGCGGGTTACTTTATTATGTGTTAGGACGTCAACTAGAAGGTGAAAAGCGTGAAAAAAATCGTTGAAACCACAGATTTAACTGTCAAATTCAAAGATTTTCTGGCGCTCGATCATATCAACGTTTCAATTGAACAATCTACTGGTGTGATTGGCTTAATTGGACCGAATGGGGCTGGAAAAACGACACTTCTCAATACATTTATTGGGCAGATTGGCCTTTTTGAAGGGACTGTCGTTGCTGAAACGGCACACATTGCCTATTGTCCAGATACGCCCGAATTCGATCCATATCTGAGTGCGTTTGAAATTATGCAACAATCTTTGCGATTGGCTGGAAAAGACGTCAATGCCGCTAAAATTACGCAGACTTTAGAACAGGTGGGACTGTTTGAACATCGTTACCGAATAGCCGGGAATTTCTCGCGTGGTATGAAGCAACGATTGGGAATTGCGGCTGCATTGGTGTTAGAACCACAGTTGTTATTGTTGGATGAGCCAACCAGTGCACTGGATCCGTTTGGACGAGCCGACATTTTAAAAATCATCACAGAAGTTTCTCGCAGACTAACAGTTATCATCTCAAGTCATATCTTGAGCGACATTCAAAAAATCGCAACGTCGCTAATTGTGTTGAACAAGGGACAGTTGATTTATGAAGGGCCAGCAGCAGATTTCATAACGGTGAATGATCACATGGCAACATTAGCGCTTCGAGACATTGAAGCTGGTGAGGCAACACTCAATTATCTCAGTCATAAGGGGGCTGAGGTTCAGTGGGATGGTCAAAATCAGCAGGTCGTTTTTCCAGACGACCAACTATCTAAAATTTTACAACTGATGATACCAATGGCCACTCAGATCAGATACCTAGGCAGGCACGAAATGACGTTGGAAAGGTCGTTTGAAGATGCGGTGTTGCAACGGGAGGGGAAAGAATGAAGTTGGAGGTCTTAAGATGGTATCGCAGTAAAAGTTTCGTTGTTGCGTTCATTATTTGTGCGGTGTCTGGAATAATCGCACCGTTATCTGCGTATTTTGCTGATGAAATTCTCAAACAGTTTGGTGGTGATTCCGCCAAAATCATTATGTCGGCCCCAACTTGGCCAGTGGTTCTATTAGCCTATTTTAAAAATGTTGAACAATTGGTGTTATTCATCTTGGTATTTTTGGTGGCGTCAAAATGTTATCTCGGGAAGAACAAATCGCTGGCGTTATTTTACACGACTCGTGCACAGTCGGCTGGACAGATTTTTATGCCGAGAGTGATGATGGGGGTCGCTGTTACTGCCGTATCAATGGCAATCGGTGGGGCATGTGCGTTTTATATGACGTACGTATTATTTGATGGCAAACTCGACGTTTGGAATGCCTTGGCCCTTCTAGCTTTAAATATGGTCGTTATCGTGGCGTTGGTTATTGTCGGTGCAGTGATTGGTATTTGGTGGTCATCGCCATTTTTGTCAGCAATTACGATTGAAGTGTTGGTCTTAGTTGCCGGAATATTGAATGGTACCAATGGCTTCAAGTCTTGGTCGCCGACCTTGTTGTTAATGCCGCGAAACCTGGTTAACCATGCGATTGATACTTACTTTGTGGTCAGAATGGGGATTGTACTGATCGTCATTATGCTGCTGGCAGTTGCAAGTATTAAGTTCAAGCCTCTAAGGCAAAAATTGATTTAGGTTTAGTAGTACCTGTATTTCTAAAATCAGCTAACGCCTGCATATCGGGGACAGTGACCAACTGAATCTCAGCACAAAAAAGCCCTCAGAAACCGGCAATATGGATTTCTGAAGGCATGTTTGAGATTCACCGTCAGTGATGACTAGGTTCATGAACCAAAATGACGATGGCCGGTCAATAGTCGCACTGACAATCGTTAACGGTGGTTAAGCGGTTAATAACAGTTTTTGTAGCTGTGTAAAGTTATCCACAGTATAAGTTGGTTTAATGGCTGACTCATTGGGCAAGTGCTGTGGGTTATACCACACGCTCGGCAGTTGAACGTTGGCCGCACCTGCAATATCAGAGCGCAGGCTATCACCGACCATGACCGTATTGGTGGTCGTCATTTCAGGATACTGTGCGTGAATCGCCTGGAAAAAGTGAGGGCTTGGTTTGGCATAGCCGACACTCTCAGAGATGAAGATGTGGTCAAAATAAGGGGTCATGTGGGCCCCTGCCAAACGACTGAGCTGAGTATGCTTGATGCCATTGGTGCCCACTAGCAAGGTCATGCCGGCATCCTTCAGCGTGTGCAACAGGTCACGTGCGCCCGGAATCACTTGGTAACTATGGGCCAGCAATTGGTCATATTCTTGTTGGACGCTCGGACCATCGACGGTAATGCCAAGGGTCGCTAAGAAGACTTCAAAACGCTGGTCTAGTAAGGTATCTCGCGGTCCGCCTTGTTCGATTTGACGCCAGATGGTTTCGTTGTAGGCTTGATAATCGTCTTCGGCTTGTGGAATATTAGGCACACCGTGATTCTGAAAGACGGCAGTCAAACTGGCCGTTTCGGCGCGGTCAAAATCAAGAATGGTATTGTCGAGATCAAAAATTGCATACTGCATGGAACCACTACTTTCAATAGGTTTATTGAAACCATCATACAGCAAATTTTGGCAGTGTGGTATGCTTAAGTTATCATAATTTAAAGGAAGTTAAACATGGAAATCGATAATGATTCAGCGTACCAACAAATGATTAATGGCGAACTGTACTTGGAATCACCGCTCCTCCAGCAGCTGCGGCGAAACGTTCGAACCAAGCTAATGCAATATAACCAGATTGCCGATAATGATGAACGTAATACCAAAGTCAAAAGTCTGTTACGCTCAGCCGGTGACCGTTTCTTTGTCGAACCAACGTTTGAATTTAGCTACGGTGTCAACATTCGCATTGGAAACCATTTTTACGCCAATCATGGGGTCACATTATGTGATGAAGGCCTGATCACGATTGGCAATGATTGCAAGTTTGGCCCCAAAGTAGGCTTGTACACGCCAGCCCATCCACTAGATCCGACTGTGCGGCGGACGGAAGCTGAACGGACGGCGCCGATTACGATTGGCAACGATGTTTGGATTGGCGGTAGCGCGGTGATTTTACCAGGCGTCACGCTAGGCAATAACGTGATCGTCGGCGCTGGCGCGGTCGTGACGCACTCATTTCCAGACAACGTCATCGTCGTGGGTAATCCGGCGCGCGTCCTGAAAGAAAATACCCCGCAGTCATAATTGACAATTACAATTAAATTGATGAAAATAAGGGTGTAGTCAGATTATCAGAGAATGGGGAGTGGAGTCAGATGTCAGAGATGAGTCCTAAGGAATTCAAGCACATCTTAGTTGGTGTAGATGATTCAGATGATGCCCAGTTAGCGTTCCGGTACGCCATTAACCGGGCCAAAAGTGACGGGGCCAAGTTGACCATCGTTTCAATTTTGGAACAGGATAATATGAACGTTTACGAAGCCATGAGCAAGGATTTTGTTCACGGCCAGCGTAAGGATCTAGAAGAACACGTCATGCAGTATCAGAAGTTAGCGCGCGATTTCGGTGTGACCGATGTCAACGCGGTCGTCGATGAAGGTGACCCAGGCGAGACCATCGTGAAAACGGTGATCCCAGCCTTGAAGCCGGACTTGTTAGTGATTGGTTCGGTTGCCAAGCACGGTGTCCGCAAGTATTTCGGGTCGCAAGCGGCCTACATGGCAAAGCACGCACCGATTTCGGTACTAGTTATTCGGTAGGTCAGATTAATTTAGCATTGTTCAATAGGGCTGGTGAAGACTGGCCCTTTTGTTTTATCCTGTTGTCGTTAGTGTCTTCAGGTCTTGCCGCAGCGGTAACGTGGTGGTACCTGACCAGAAAGGGTGGTCGCGTGATGGAAGTAAAGATTCGTCAGATGAGTCATGATGTGGGCGTTGTGTTGCCGGCAGCGTTGGGACTAACAGTGGGTGACCGGTACGAGCGCCATCAGATGGATAATACGCTAGTTTTGACACCAGTTCATCAGGAGCTGTTCGCTAACCCGGCTGACTGGGTTGGTTTTCGCGATAGTATTTCCTAGGAAGATCGGGAGTGGGACCGGTTTGAGAATTGACGCGTGAAGGATTAATCATTTAATAGCTACACATCAGGGCACGACCGCATCCGTCGTGCCCTTTTATATTGAGATTACTGCTGAACGTCGCCCTTTCATGCAGCTTTAAGATGTATTGGCTGTAGTATGACAGGCGACGTATACATAGTTAATCAGGCGGATTGCCATACGTAAAATGTATGGTAGCATGCTTATTCGGTATTTTTCAGTGAATAAGAATCGGTTTATTATAGTGTCATTCAATCAGTTAGGCGGGTGACATAAGCTCAGTAGACTGGTTAGAGGAATATTTAATAACGGAGGATCTATTTATGAAAGTCTTGATTTTAGGTGCAGCAGGCCAAATTGGTCAAATGGTAACTAGCGATTTATTGGCACAAACAGATGATGACTTAGTGTTATTCGGTCATAACGTCTCGCAACGGTTAGCGGAATTTGAGTCACCACGAGTGACATTTGTTGACGGCGACTTTTTGGAATTCGATAAGGTGCAACAAGCTGCTGAAGGCGTGGATGCGGCATATCTGAGTTTTGTTGCCCAGCCGGACATTATCACGGGAGTCATTGATGCATTGGATAAGGCTGGTGTAAAGCGGTTTATTGCAGCTAATGTTCCTGACTTGTATCAAGAAGTTAGTGGGCCATTCAAAACATAGTATCGGCAAAATACTGGACTGACATGGCAAACTGATCTCAAGAAGTCAGCTGACTTAGTCGAAAACAGTGATTTAGATTACGTTATTTTACGTATTACTTGGCTGTACAACCAAGAAAATAATACTAAAATCCATGTTTCTGAGAAAGGTGAACCTTTAACGGAAGCTCAAGTTACACGTCAAGCGGTGGCTCAATTTGTTGTTGATTTGTTGACCGGTAGAGCTGATTATCATCGGGCCAACTTAGGATTGGGTGAGCCGAATACTCAATTCACCAAGCCAAGCTTTATGTAAGAGACAAACCTGTGAATGCTCAGAAGGCATTTGCAGGTTTATCTTTTACCAAATTAGCACTTTTAAGTTAGGAGTCTGTAATGAGTAAGAACAAAGAAAAATTTGGCATTGTATTGCCAATTATTTTATTAAGTTATTTCATGATTTTATTAGATAATTCCGTTATTTTTACTAGTACGGTAAAAATTGCGCAAGAGCTACATTTAAATGCTCAGACATTAGCGTGGGTAAGTAGTGCTTATACGTTAACATTTGGCGGTTTTCAGTTATTTGGTGGCCGCATTGGGGATGTTTTTGGTCGTAAGCGGGTGTTCTTGATTGGTTTGGTTTTATTCTCATTTGGTTCATTGATGGTGGGGCTATCAACCAATGCCGCCATGATTATCTCAATGAGGGCATTTCAAGGTATCGGCTCAGCCATCTTAGCACCAACTACTTTGGCACTGTTATTGGATAGCTATCAAGGCACAATGCGCACGCGAGCAATTGCGGCATACGGTGCAACTGCTGGCTTGGGTGCTAGCTTTGGTCTGATTTTGGGTGGCATCATCACCAGCGTGTTCTCGTGGCGGTACGGTTTTTTCTTGAATGTACCTGTGGGAATTCTGATGTTTGTCTTGACGATATTCTTTGTACATGACAGTAAGACTGAAGGTTCACGACATCTAGACTTTGTGGGGACGCTGTTATCAGTTATCGGTTTATCCGCTTTGGTATACAGCATTGATGGCACCAGTCATCAAATTTTGGCCTTGATCGTTGCGATTGTTGCTTTGATTCTGTTTGTTTATGCGGAGAAACGCATCAAGAATCCAATTATGCCATTGAAATTATTTATGGATAGAGAACGTAGCAGTGCTTACATCGCACGTTTCTTCTTCATCGGTGCGGCATTTGCCTACTTCTTTGTGACACCACAAGCTTTGCAGCGAGTGTATGGATTTACACCACTGATGGCTGGACTAGCCTTTTTACCAGCGACATTACCACAATTCTTCAGTGCGACCCAGGTTTCTAGAGTTTCAATGAAGATTGGCAATGATCGTTTGATTCTAGTTTCTATCATATCAGGAATTATTGGTGTCCTACTTTCAGCCGTGCTTGGCCTTAGTCATGGATACTGGCTAGCAGTTGGTATTCCAATGATTTTCTTTGGTGTTGGACAAGGGCTTGGATTAAGCCCACTGACTATCGCGGGAGTTGCCAATACGGATGCTGATATTGCGGGCGCCGCTTCGGGTGTCGTCAATACAGTTCATCAATTTGGACAATCGGTTGGAATGTCAATTGTTGTCGCCATGACTAGCGGCTTCAATAATCCAGCGACAAGCTATCACTATCAATTGTTGATTATTGCTGTGATTTTTATGTTGAGCTTCATTGCATCCCTTGGAATTCAGACGAAAAAGCAATAAAAAGCATTACCATACGTCTGACGTATGTTGGCATGCTTAGATAGTAATTTTCAGTGGGGTGAATCGATCTTACAATGAATTCATCAATTAAATAAAGAGGAGATCACATAATGGAAACAGTTAAATTAAATAATGGTGTTGAGATGCCCAAATTAGGGTTTGGTGTGTTTCAAGTGACAGATTTAGACCAATGTGAACAAGCGGTTGTTGATGCAATTGATTCTGGTTACCGCTTGATTGACACTGCGGCTGCCTATCAAAACGAAGCAGCAGTTGGACGGGCGATTAAACGGAGCGGGGTTGATCGTAAGGACCTCTTCATTACCTCTAAACTTTGGGTTTCAGATGCTAACTATGAACGTGCACAGAAGGGCATTGAGCAATCCTTAAATAATCTGGGCTTGGATTATTTGGACTTGTACTTATTGCACCAACCATATGGTGATGTTGCCGGTGCTTGGCGTGCTTTGGAAGAGGCTTATAAAGCAGGTAAGATTCGTGCCATCGGGGTCTCAAACTTCTATGGTGATCAATTGAAGAACTTGGAATTATCCAACGAGATCAAACCTGTGATCAATCAAATCGAAGTTAATCCATGGTACCAACAAAAATCAGAAGTTGACTTCGCACAAAGCGATGATATTCAAGTAGAGGCTTGGGCACCGTTTGCGGAAGGTAAGCACGAAATTTTCACTAATAAAGTTATTGCTGAAATTGCTAACAAATATGGCAAGTCTAATGGCCAAGTGATTCTTAGATGGCTACTTCAACGAGGAATCGTCGTTATTCCTAAATCAGTTCATAAGAATCGAATGGTGGAAAATATTAATGTTTTTGATTTTGAGTTAACAAGTGATGAAATGAATGCACTGAATAGCTTGGACAAAGGTGAAAGCCAGTTCTTCAATCATCGTGATCCAAAAGTTATTGAACAGATTTTCGGATCAAGCTTGGCACAATTAAAATAATAAAGGAGTAGATAAATATGTCAGAAGCAACTTTTAAACTAAGTAATGGTGTAAAGATTCCAGAAATGGGTATTGGTACTTTTCAAATGTCAGTTGATGACGCTGAACAGGCGGTCGTTGATGCGTTGAAAGCTGGTTATCGCTTGGTGGACACGGCTAATGCTTATATGAACGAAACTGGTGTTGGACGAGGCATTAAACGTTCTGGTGTTCCTCGTTCAGACGTTTTCTTGAGCACGAAGCTTTGGCCAACGGTCTATGCAGATGATAATGCGGTTGATGATACGTTGCAACGCTTAGGAACTGACTATGTTGATTTGATGTTTTTACACCAACCAGCTGGTGACTTTCTCACTGGATACCATCAACTCGAAAAAGCTTATAAAGATGGCAAGGTCAAAGCAATTGGTATCTCAAATTTTCAAGGCGAAAAATTACAACAGTTATTGGATAATGTTGAAATTAAACCGCATGTGATTCAAGCCGAAGCACATCCATACTTTACTGAAGATGAAGTTAGAACAATTTTGAAACCGTATGGGACAAGATTGATGGCTTGGTTCCCATTAGGGCATGGCGACAAGAGTCTGATTCAAGAACCCATTTTTGCTGAGCTGGGTCGGAAGTATCATAAAACGAGTGCGCAAGTTATTTTACGCTGGCACACACAGATGGGATTCATTGTGATTCCTGGATCTACTAATCCGGACCATATTCGTGATAATCATGACATCTTTGACTTTACGCTAACTGATGAAGAAATGGCGAAAATTGCAGGTGTAAAGAAGAATATCCGGTATTACACGCCATCAGCGGAAAATGAAGAAAAGTACGCGACGATGGCACTAGATTTTAGTACTGAAAAATAGACACGGAGTATTTTATTAATGAGTAAATCAAAAGTAATCGTGATTACTGAAACTTTACACTCGCCTTGGTGTTCACACCAGGGTTTAACATGATACTTGTTCAGAACTGAGAAAGGGTTGATTAGCTTGAAAAAATGGTTAGTTGGTATCGTGATTGCAATAGTGGCTTTAGTTGCAGGCGTTTACTTGTGGTCTGCTCAAAACGGTCGACAGCAGCACTCAGCAAGCCGTGCCAATACGGCATCTAGCAAGTCGACGACGGAATCGAGCAAACAGCATAAGATGTTAGTCGTTTATTATTTTAATTCGGGAACTACCGAATCAGCTGCAAAAACAATTCAAAAGAAGACGGGTGCTGACATTATCAAACTACAAATGAGTCCTGATTATCCAAGCGACTATTCAAAATTAACGGTGGTTGCTAAACGGCAGATTGATCGTAATCAGCATCCAAAGATTCTAAATAACATTGATTTTTCCAAATATTCGACGATCTTCTTAGGTTTCCCGACCTGGTACCATCGACCACCAATGTTTATTAACACTTTCTTTGAGAAGTATGACTTAAAAGGAAAAACAGTTGTGCCGTTCACAACAAGTATGAGTAGTTCAATTGCCGTTAGTCGCCCGTATTTGAAAAAGATGACAGCAAATAAGCAGATTGTGCTCCAAACGGGGTTTCGAGCTAATGAAACTAGCACGATTACTAAGTATTTAAAGCAACATAACTTCACCAAGTAAACATGCATCGCGCTAGTTAATTTGTCATGAATCATGATTAAATCATGCTATTTTCCAAGTTCAAGTGCTACCAGCTTAGGACTACTGGAAATCATGCGAGTTGGCGTAAATCTGCAATGTTAGATGCGTCCTCGGTCATTGAACATCAGTGAGACTGGGAGCGGATATTGAATGGATTTTGGCAGTCTAAGGGGATGACTAAAATAAAAAAAGTAGGGTTAGGATTAATTAGCATTGGCGTCTTAATACTAATTGGTATCTGGTTAGTGCTTAAGACAGAGCCCACGACTGCCTCATGGACCAATCATCAAACAGTCGTTGCGGTCAGTCGTGATCGTATCCAGAATAGTGAAAATGAAGTTGCAGAATGTGCTGATTCTAACTAATGGGTATCGTATCGGGTGTCCCTGGCATAACCAACCTATCAGGCAGTCAGTAAGTCAGTTAAATAATCGATTTAAAGCCTAGCATGGCGACATGCTAGGCTTTTGTGGTTGTTATTCATTTCAGTTAGAGGGCCAATGCTGTTGTATTTCGCTAAGCAAGGGGGCCATCTGTTTTTTTCGCAAAATTAAATAGTTGGCGTATACGACCATGCGCGCGCTTTCGTCACTGATTGGTACGGAGACACGATCCTTATCCTTTTGAACCTGGTCATTAAAGAATGGGTCACTTTGCGATAGGTTAGTCGTGAAGAATGGAAAACGTGAGTATTTAGTGATTTCAGCAAAGGCATCACGATCATCTTGATACATGAACTTTGCGTCTGAGACCTTGTCTTGAATAATGGTACTCCATGGGCCAATGGCTCGCATCACAATGAAGCTCATGCCTTTTAGTTCATCAAAAGTGATGGTTGGTTGATTTGCTAAGTAAGCAAATTGATCCAAGTTGACTTGCAGCTGTTCTTCACCAATGTATTGAGATTCAACCTCATCCGTGAAAATCTCCTGATCAGAAAAAATTACAGCGTAGCGGTTATTATCGAGTGCATCAGTAATTTGCTGATTTGAGATGATATCCGACTCAATTTGGATGCGACTATTAAGCTGAGCCTGTAGTTGGTTAAGCAGGATCAATGGCCCGGGAACAGTTGCTGCGATGGCAGTTATGTGCTGACTTTGATCATAGTTCTGCACCTTTTTAATCATCGCCGCATTCAATTTCAATAGTTTGGCTGCTTCTTTCGCTGCAAGAACACCTGTTGGCGTAAGTTGAATACTATTAGACTGACGATCAAATAACTGAACGCCAAACTCATCTTCCAGCTTTTGCATTCCACGAGTGACGGAAGGCTGGGTCACATGTAACTGTGTGGCGGTTTTGGTTAGCGTCCCAGTTTGTGCGAAGACACTCAGTTCGGCTAACAAATAAGTTTCGATCATATGAATCACTCCCAAGCATACGTTATTCGTATAGTAGCATGTTTATCTGGTAATTTTCAAACATTCAATCTCGCCTTATGATTGTTGTATTCAATCAAAGAGGTGTGAAATAAGATGGGCATGACAGAAACAGTCCAACTCAATAATGGTATTGAAATGCCAAAAGTTGGTTTCGGGGTTTTTCAAATTGTGGATGCACAACAATGTGAGCAAGTAGTGACACAGGCGTTGCATGCAGGTTATCTTTCGATTGATACTGCAACCGCTTATCAGAATGAAAGTGCAGTAGGACGTGCAATTAAAAATAGTGGAATTCAACGTGAAAAAATCTTTGTTACTTCTAAATTGTGGGTGGCGGATGCATCATACGAACGTGCTAAAGCTGGAATCCAAAATTCACTTCAGCGTTTGGGACTAGATTATTTGGACTTGTATTTATTACACCAACCTTATGGTGACGTTGTCGGTGCTTGGCGAGCGTTAGAGGAAGCTTATCAAGCCGGAACGATTCGGGCGATTGGTGTATCGAACTTTCATGCGGACCAACTTAAAAATCTAGAATTGACGACGACAATCAAGCCAGCAATCAATCAGATTGAGGTCAATCCCTGGTATCAACAACAAGCAGCAGTTGACTTTGCACGTGCTGAAGGAATCCAAGTTGAAGCGTGGGCACCCTTTGCGGAAGGCAAGCACGATATTTTTGACAATCCGGTACTAGTTGCCATCGGTCAGCAATACGGGAAGACCGCTAGCCAAGTTATTTTACGTTGGCTCTTACAACGTGACATTGTGGTGATTCCGAAGACAATTCATGAAGAGCGGATGATTGAGAATTTAAATGTTTGTGATTTTAAACTAACTGATACGGATATGCAGCGAATTGCCAGTCTTGATCAGCATCGAAGCCAATTCTTTGATCATCGTGATCCGCTAACAATTGACCAAATTTTTGGGACTAGTATTCAGAAAAGTCGCTCGTAAGGTTAAGGACGAATAGTTAACAAAATAAATTGATAAAGTGAAATTAATGGAGGAATTGCTAATGAATATTGTTTGGATGTTATTGCCCGCGATTGCGTGGGGGGTGTTACCGCTCATTGTGAGTCAATTAGGCGGGCGACCGATTAATCAAATTTTTGGTACGGCCGTTGGGACATTAATTGCTAGTATCGTCGTACAATTAATCGTTCACCCAGCCATCAACGTGACCTCAATTATTATGGCAATGATTGCAGGTGCCTTTTGGATTATTGGTCAGTTGGGACAATATACGGGTTACGCCAATGTGGGAGTTTCTAAGACGATGCCAATCTCGACTGGGTTGCAGTTAGTTGGGACATCGCTAGTCGGGGTCTTCTTATTTGGTGAATGGGGAACAACATTTGCCAAGCTTGTTGGTGGCTTAGGCGTTTTATTACTGGTAGTTGGGGTCATCATGACTTCAATTCAAGATCGCCAAGAAGCGGCTGGCGGTAATCAGCGCCGGACAATTGTGATGCTGATTGTGACGACCATCGGATTTATTGTTTTTAATGCGATTCCGAAGGCGTTATCTGCATCTGGCATTGCAATCTTTTTACCAGAATCAGTGGGAATGATTGTGGCTGTTGTCGTTTATATGTTAGTAAGTAGTCAAGGTCGAATTGTGGCAGAACGGGCCAGTTGGTTGAACATTATTGGTGGACTAGTTTTCTCAGTAGCTTCACTGACGTACATTGTTTCAGTTAGCCAGAATGGGGTCAATACGGCCTTTGTTGTTTCGCAGTTGTCCGTCGTGTTGTCAACATTAGGTGGTATGGCGTTTTTACACGAACGTAAATCCAGACGTGAGCTCGCATTAACTTTGAGTGGATTAGTCTTGATTGTGATTGGTGCGGTGGTTACGACTTTAATTTAAATACTTGCTGCAATATAACAGGCTCAGGTGAGCGTGGGATGAACCAGGCAGAAGGTGGATATCGCGTGCTATACGTTAAACGAATGCTAGCATGTTTATCAAGTAATTTTCAAAGTGACTTTTTGGCATTAGTATATAGACATTCAATCGGGAGCGCTCCTCAGTAGTGCTTCGAAAACAAGCAGTGATTGTTAAGGAGTGAAGTAAATATGTATGAAGATTTAAACGGTAAAGTGGCAGTTATTACGGGTGGTTCTAAAGGGATTGGTTCGGCTATCGCTAAAAGATTTGGTGAAGAAAAAATGAAAGTAGTCATCAATTATAACAGTGACCCAGCCGGTGCACAAAAAGCAGCTGATGCTGTGAAAACAGCCGGTGGAGAAGCTGTAATCGTCCAAGCTAATATTGCGAGTGAAGCTGGTGTGGATGCATTACTGGCCGCGGCTATTGATAATTTTGGTGACTTGGATGTTTGGGTCAACAATGCTGGTATGGAGATTAAGTCACCAACTCATGAAGTCTCATTGGATGATTGGAACAAGGTTACGGCCATTGATCAAACGGGTGTGTTCCTCGGTTCACGAACGGCGCTTGCGTACTTTAAAGCGCATCATAAACCAGGCAATATTATCAATATGTCATCTGTGCACGAACGGATTCCTTGGCCAACTTTCGCCAGTTATGCAGCAGCTAAAGGGAGTGTTAAGCTCTTTACGCAAACCATTGCAATGGAATATGCACAGGACAATATTCGAGTAAATGCCATCGGCCCAGGTGCAATCAATACACCAATTAATGCCGAAAAGTTCGCCGATCCAGAGCAGTATGACCAGACCGTTAATATGGTACCGATGAACCGAATTGGGACGCCAGAAGAGGTTGCGGCCGGTGCCGCTTGGTTGGCTTCCAATGAATCAAGCTACGTTACGGGGATTACTTTATTTATTGATGGTGGTATGACACTTTATCCTGCATTTAAGGATGGTCAAGGGTAATCAATAGTGGGTCCAATCGCCAATAATCTTGAACTATTCAATTGAAACACAGTTTACTAATCGTATTTAGACAACGGGACTAGTTACTAAGTTATCTTAACTTAAGGAGAATTTATCAATGAAAACAATTAAACTAAACAATGCTGTTGAAGTGCCGGTACTAGGATTTGGAACATTCCAAATTACTGATCCTGAAGAAGCTGAAGATGCAGTGCGCAATGCGATTCAAGCTGGTTATCGGCATATTGATACGGCACAAAGTTATGAAAATGAAGGAGCCGTGGGTCGTGGTATTGCCACTTCAGGTGTCGACCGCAAGGAACTATTTGTGACGACTAAGATTTGGGTTGAAAACACGAGTTATAAAGGTGTCATGAGCTCGTTTCAACGTTCACTTGATCGGTTAGGGTTAGACTACGTGGATCTATTGTTGTTGCATCAACCATATAATGACACTTTTGGGGCTTGGCGTGCATTAGAAGAATTGCAAAAGCAAGGTAAAGTTCGTGCGATTGGCGTGTCCAACTTTAGTGTTGAACAGGCGGTGAACCTAGCTGAATTTAATGATGTCACACCACAAGTTAATCAAATCGAAATCAATCCATTCCAACAACAAACTGAAAACATCCAGGCTTTACGGGATGAAGGTATTTCCTTAGAAGCTTGGGCCCCATTCGCAGAAGGTAAGAATGATATTTTCAGTAATCCAGTATTAACCAAGATTGGGGATAAGTACGGCAAATCCGTCGCACAGGTTATTTTACGGTGGCTGGTTGAACAAGATATTGTTGTCTTAGCTAAGTCAGTCAAGCCGGAACGAATGCGTCAAAATTTAGACATCTTTGATTTTGAATTGTCAGACGACGACAAAGCGCAGATTGCGACCCTGAATGACGGTGAGAGCCAATTCTTCTCACATGCGGACCCTAAAATGATTAAATGGATGGCTGGCCGCCGTTTGGAAGTATAGGGCTTAATCAACGGATTGAGAGTTAAAACAAATCGATACAACATACCAAGCCAGTAACGGAGGCGCTGATTGGTGAGTTGACTTGCGTGTGTTAAGTGCACAGCAATGTCGCGGTGTAACTAAAATAGCCTTATAAAAAACGAGTTATTCAGGAGAAATGCTGAATAACTCGTTTTTTTAACACGCTGATACTAGCGAGATTTGTTAGTGGATGATAAGAAGACCAACCGGACTAGTGAATACCAGTTTTAATAGCTGCACATGAGGACACGACCACCTCCGTCGTGTCCTTTATGTGTTGTGTATAGCAGCTATGCGCCAGCCAGCACGACTTTCTACTCAAATTCACACCAAACTAGTCACAAAGACCCGTTTGTCCGCCCCCGCTTTTATGCTAAAATAGTTGAATAATCTAAAAAACTAACGGAGAATTCACCATGAAATCTATCACCTTATACTTAGTCGTTGCGGGGGCAACGTACTTTAATCAACTTGACCGGTTCCAGGGTTGGAGTGGCACACCGCTAACTGTCGCTGGCGTCCAGGCGAGTGCGGCCGTTGGACAGCAGCTCGCCGATACACCATTTGAGGCGGCCTTTGCGAGTGATACCAGTCGGGCTGTTCAAACGGCGCAACTGATTTTAAATGCGCAGCCGCAAGCGGTTAAGTTACAGACATTGTCTACATTACGTGCGCCATTTTATGGTGGATTTGAAGGCACAGAACGGGCAGCCGTGTGGTCTGGTTTTGCGACCAAACTGGGCTATCCGAGTGTGCCAGACTTTGCGGCCGACCAAACGCCGAGTGAATTGCAGACACTGCTGCACGATCATGATGCAGATGGGTTGGCAGAAAGCGGGACTGAATTTTGGACCCGCTACCAAGGGGGCTTACAAGAAGTCGTGGCAGCGACGCGTGACCAGGGAACAGCGCTACTGGTCGTGGATCCCGCAACGATGCGGATGATTCGCTACCTCGCAACGGGCAGTATGGCGACCCGTGAAGAAATTGCCCCGAGTGCAGTTGCCGTGGTGACTTATACAGGGGATAAGTTTACATTGCAAGCCAGCCACTAAGTTGTCCACTGTGGATAACGCGTGACTTGCGATTTACGGGAAAATGCGCTAGGGTGAAAATTGAGTTTTAAATAATTAACTAGGAGTTTTTCGGATGCAAGTTAATATTATTACAAGTGTGGTTGCAGGACAGGAAACAGCCAAAGCGGCGAACGTTCAGGCGTTCATGGATGCATTGTCAGAACAATTAGGGAAGGACTTCACGGTAACGCTCGACACGGATTATGGTCAGAGCTTGACGGACCATCGTGCGGACGTCTACCTAGTCTATTTTGGGTCGCAAGCCAACTTATCCCCAGAACAACGTTCACAAATGATCATCTTCTATTCTGATGAGGATGTGGATAACTTAAACACGGGACGTTTTGTGGATATGTTGCAGCAACTTAACAAACAAGCTTAATCACAAGTGAGGAAGTGGCACGATGCAACTATTGATTTTAGGGGTCGTGGCGATTGTCGTATTTATCTTAGAAGAATATGTCTTTACAGCCAGTCGCCATTTCTGGGTCGGCGGGATTGCGCCAGTTTTGTGGACTATTTTGCTGGCTTATTTGGTGCTGGTCAACGCGATGAACTTGACGGTGCGCGAGTATGCACTGGCAATCATTGCGGTCATTATTCCGTATGTCTGCTGGGGTAATGGCTATCAGCGGCATCAACAACGCCGCCGCTCATGAGTATTCGGCCGATTGCTGCTTCGCAGGTTCCACGGGCGTTATTATTGGCGGCGGACCCGTCGTGGGACCAGATTAGGACGTACTTATCGACAGCGACTTGTTATGGCTATCAACAGGATGGTCAGATTGTTGGCGTCATTCTGTTAACAGACGAGCGGCCAGGAATTCGTGAAATCAAATCGATAGCGGTCGCGCCCACTTATCAACATCAAGGAATCGCCAAGGCGCTGTTAAACGCGGCGATTGCCGTTTGTCGACAGGATCCGACTTGTCGTGAGTTACAAATTGGCACCGGTAATTCGTCATTACGGCAGCTGGCGATTTATCAACGTGCCGGCTTTGAACTAGTCGATGTTTGGGTCGACTACTTTGTGGATAACTATCCAGCACCAATCTATGAGAATGGTATCCAGTGCAAAAGTATGGTGCGTTTGCGCCAATCAATGATTGAGGAGGTGACAACCCATGTGGAAAGCGAGTAATTTGTTAATTAGTTGGTTTTACGGTGCAATTGCCGTCTTTATGTTGATGTTTTTCACCGCGCGCCAAGAGGTCAATCACATCGTGTTGGAATTCAATCCGTTGGTGATTTATAGCATTATCTGTGCGTTGGTCCTATTTCCAATCGTGAAATATCGCTGGCCGCGTGTGTTTCAAGTCTGGCGCAAAACGCCCAAGGAACCTGAATCGACGCGCCCGGACGATGACCAGATCATTCAAGATTCTGGCCGGCCATGGTCAGTTGCCGCCAAGCGCACTAAGCCGAAACCAGTACCGACTGCACTGACGCCGCAAGTTGAGGCGAAGAGTGACTTTATGGATGGATTCATCAACTTCTTCAAAAATATCGTGATGGCGCTGATTTTAGTGCCATTGAGCCCTTTTATTTGTGGGTATTTTTGGTTGCACGACCGGCGTGTTAAGAATCAATCTTAGGCAGACTGTTCCGGTTATGAACAAGTGGGGGATAAGTCGGAAAACAATTCGGAAGTTATCCCCTGTGGACAAAATAAAACTAATGGTGGTCGTAAGTATGTGTATAACGCTTACGGCTTTTTTAGTGCCATGATAATTTTGTGGCGATACATGAATGATGTGTGTATGGAAATAATCGAGAACAAAAAACAAGCCGCAATTGGCGACTTGTTTGTCATATCCTTGAAACTAAGGTTGATAATTATTGATGTATTGCTTGCGGTTTTGCCAAGGCCAGGCTTTGACGACCCCAATCACTTTTGATTGCGGCACGAAGCCCCAACTACGACCGTCATTAGAGACGCTACGATGATCACCTAGCACGAAATAAGAACCCTTAGGCACGCGATTATTAGTGACCTTAACCTGCCAAGCGGGTTGATCGTGACTCAGGCTGTTTAATGTCCAGCCGGTGAATTGGCTGTGAGAATTTGCCATGTATGAGCCGGTCGTTAATTGATACCGGCTCGGCTGATAGGATTGTTTGACCAGCTTGTTATTCACGTAAAGCTTACCAGCATGTGTATAACGGACGGTGTCACCGCCAACTGCGACGACTCGTTTCACATACACGGCATTCCGGTCCTTTTCGGTGGCGTCAACGCCGTATGCATGAAAGACGATGACACTGCCACGCTTGACCTTGCTCGTCTTGACAGCGACCACGTGTTCATTATTCTGCAGGTTAGGCTGCATTGAATCGCCGTCGACCTTGACCGTTGTGAACCAGAATTGGCGAATCAGTAATGCGATGACCAGCCCGATGATGATTGGAATCAACCAGCTTAAGTAGCGGGTTACTTTGGTTATCATAAATAACTTCCTAACATTCTAAGATACTTCTAATATAACAAAAAACAAGCCGCAATTGGCGACTTGTTTGTCATATCCTTAAAACTAAGGTTGATAATTATTGATGTATTGCTTGCGGTTTTGCCAAGGCCAGGCTTTGACGACCCCAATCATCTTGCTCTTAGGCACGAGCCCCCAGTAACGGCTATCGTTGGAGACGCTGCGGTGGTCACCCATGACAAAGTAGTAACCCTTGGGAACTTTGTTGTTGGTGATCGATTTAGCCCACCCTTGGTCATGGCTCAGACTGTTGAGCGTCCAGCCAGTGAATTGACTGTGACTATTCGACATGAACGAACCGGTCGTCTGTTGATAATTGTTCTTTAAATAGGTCTGCTTAACGAGTTTGTTGTTGACGTATAACTTACCAGAACTGGTATAGCGCACTGTGTCGCCGGGCATCCCAATCACCCGCTTGACGTAGACGGCTTTCTTATCAGTCTGGTTCGGGTCGAGTCCATAAGCATCAAAGACCACGACGGAACCAGCCTTAATCTTACTCGTCTTGAAGGCAACAACGCGTTCGTTATTTTGCAAGTTAGGCTGCATCGAAGTCCCATCGACTTTGACCATCGTGAACCAGAACTGACGAATCAGTAGGGCGATGATCAGCCCGATGGCAATCGGCACCACCCAACTCATGATATTTTTAAATGTTTTCAATGATTAAAACTCCCTTAATGGTGTGTATACCCCTTATTATAAACGATATTGAAAATTTAGCAGTATAAAAAAACTTTAAAAGTTATCTCAACTGCTTAAAATGGGCGTTGCTGCTTTCAAAATTGACCAATCAGGGGTGATGACTCGTGCTATGATAGGCTGTGGATAATCATACTGAAGCGATAAGGGAGCGGGACAAGTGAAATCACAAAAAGAACGGATGTTGGCGGGCGAACTCTATGTTGCTAACGATGCTGAATTGAGCCGTGAGAATCATCGGGCCAAACGACTGGTGAGGGAATTCAACCAAACCACGGAAGAACAGCCGGAAGAACGGCAACGATTATTGACGGCCATGTTCCACAAAATCGGGGCTGGCGGCTACATTGAACCGCCATTTCATACCGATTACGGCACGAATACGACGATTGGTCAGCATTTTTACGCCAATTATGACGCGATTTTCGTTGATGTTAATCGCATCACGATTGGGGACAACATCTTTATGGGGCCACGCGTTGGGCTGTATACGGCCGGTCATCCAATCGATGCGGCGATTCGTGCGGAAGAATTGGAATACGGCTGGCCGATTACAATCGGTGATGACGTTTGGATTGGCGGTAACGTGGTCATCAATCCGGGCGTCACGATTGGAAGTAACGTCGTGATTGGTTCCGGTTCAGTGGTCACGCATGATATTCCAGATAACGTGGTGGCAGTCGGCAATCCGTGCCACGTTTTACGCGAAATTACCGCCGTTGACCACAACTATTGGGCCGAACAGCGCGCGGCTTACTTTGCGGACCGTGACGATGAAAACTAGTCGATAGGTAAAATTAAACGGGCCAATTCAGGTCGAAAGACGACTGGATTAGCCCGTTTTTAATGTTTGAAGTGGTCGAAAAATGATGACCATTATTGTTTATTGGTGGGGGTTAAACGCTGCCAATAAGCTTGTGGATCATCGATGACCGGATCGTTGGCTAAAAGCTGCATGTCAATCAATTTATCACGGGCAACGGCATATGCCAGTGAATCTTTATTAGCACTGACCGCGGTGAGCAGCGTGGTGAGTTGCTCCTGAGAGATAACGGCCACTGTACGCTGATTTGAGCGGGTAACTAACACAGTGTGATTTTTATCGGTCACTTGGTCAAGATAGGCTTTCAAATGGCTGCGAAAGTCAGTTTGTGTCGTGGTAATTGGCATGGTGCACGCCTCCTTATTAATCATTGGTTAGTATCGCTGTTGTCGAATATTGAATGTAAATCGGTACGACGTCGCTGGTTTGATGTCTTTGAGTAGACATCGAGATTTGGCTAATCTGAATTATGTCCCGGTGAACCTAAACTGGTTGCGCGTCTCGGCCCCAATTCTAGTAGTTACGTTGAATTCTAGCCCTAATGTCCGAATGTTTGAAATGATAACACCCGGTTACCTCACTCCCGCTAAACCAATAGACAGAACCCCGCAACAGCCGTAAAATATAACTTAATCAATCAATCAGAAAGAGGCGGCAAGACCAATGCTAAAAGATGACCAAATTGTGTGGGCGATTCATCAGATGGAAGACGAAATTGGACCAGTGGGCCGGTCGCTGGATTCAAGGACGCCATTTCAGTATTTGATTTCAGTGATTTTGAGCGCGCAGGCGACCGATGTTTCCGTGAATAAGGTGACGCCGGTGCTATTCGAGAAGTATCCGGAGCCAAAAGACTTGATGATGGCGGACCTCGCTGATGTTGAGGCCATCATTAAATCGGTCGGGTTGTTCCACAATAAGGCCCGCAATATTATTAAAACGGCCCGGATCGTGCATGAAGACTTGAATGACGTCGTGCCAACTGACCGGAAAGGGATCATGGCGCTCCCGGGGGCTGGTCGTAAAACCGCCAACGTGGTCCTGAGCGACGTCTTTGAACAGCCAACCTTTGCCGTCGACACGCACGTTTCAGCAATCTCCAAGCGCCTACACTTTGTGGACCAAGCCGCCACGCCATTGCAGGTTGAGCAAAAAATCGTCAGCGTCATGGCACCGGAAGAATTACATCAAGCGCACCACACCATGATTGAGTTTGGCCGTAAATATTCGATGAAGTTGACGCCGGACAAAGAGGTTTGTCAGTTGATTATCGACTGTGACCAGTTGAATGAGGAAAATGAGGCCATCGTTTAATCACCGGATAGCTGCCAAGTTCGCTGAGCTGCATAGCAAGCGTTGCGGCAGTTTAGTGAAAATGACATAAGCCAACCAAGTCAGATGAGCATTAACCCTTGCTTGTCAGACTTGGTTGGCTTATTTTTGATCAATATCTGTTTTGGGAGAGGGACAGGTGTTGTCCGTGGTAGTGGGAGCCGGTGTAGAACGGACCTACAACTGCAGGCTGACACTAATTCGTCTTGTTTCTGGCGGTTGCTGCCTTTAACACTATCCCAGTAAACGCTGAGTCAACGGTGTTTGCGCTGTTCACGTTTGCGGTCGGCATCATGTTTTTCGATGCGCCGGAAAAATAGGCTATTGAGAAAATAGGTAAAGCCTGCCATGAAGATGATCAACATTAGGACCGTCGCAACGGCTTCTGCAATCATGAAATGCCTCCTTTGTCGTGGCCCGGTATGGGCTTGTGTCGGTGATTGGAATCGTTGTTGTTATTGTACGGGTAACCGCGGGGTGATGCAAGTTACGGTTGAAAACTTGCGCGGAAATCGCAAAAGTACGGTATCATAAAGCGTAAAGGTTACGTTGATTTGGTTAAGTAAAACGGGCGGCAGTCGAGACCTGAATTGAAAGCGTCCTCAGAAGCACGTGACCAATCTAGGAAAAATGCGAAGGCTAGCAACGAATGCAATCTAATCGGTACGTCCAGCAACGTAAAATAACCTTGACCTAACTAGCACTGCGGGTCAACCAATAGGACAGTGGCAAGCAATTACATATAGATGGAGGAATTTTAATGGCATATATTGATGTACGACAGATGAGCCGGATGTTTTTGACCGGCACACAGGTGACCCACGCGAATACTGACATTTCGTTTAAAGTGGAACAGGGTTCAGTGGTCGTTATTCTGGGCCCAAGTGGGGCTGGTAAATCGACCCTGCTGAATATTTTAGGTGGGATGGATAGTCCGTCGGAAGGCGAGGTCTTGATTGATGGTGTGGATATTGCAAAGATGAATGCTCGTCAGTTGACGACTTATCGCCGGCAGTCAGTTGGGTTCGTCTTTCAATTCTACAACTTGGTGCCTAATCTGACGGCTCGCGAAAATGTGGAATTGGCGTCACAAATTACGAAGAATGCGCGCGATGTGGATGAAACGTTGGCACTGGTTGGCCTGATGAAGCGAGCGGACAACTTCCCCGCACAATTATCAGGTGGGGAACAGCAGCGGGTCGCGATTGCGCGGGCTGTCGCAAAAAATCCAAAGTTACTACTCTGTGATGAACCCACGGGGGCCTTGGATTATAAGACCGGGAAGCAAGTCTTGCAAGTCATCCAAAATGCGGCCAAGGAGACGGAAACGACCGTTATTATCGTCACGCATAACAGCGCCATTGCTAAGATGGGTGACCAAGTGATTCGAATTAATGATGCGCACGTCCAATCAATTGAGCATAACGCGCACCCGACACCGCTTGCCGAGATTGAATGGTAGGTGAGGGTGATGACAGCAGCTTACTTTAAAACGATCATGCGTGAAATCTGGTCCTCTAAGGCCCGGTTTGCATCGATTCTACTCATTATCTTCCTTGGAGTGGCCTTTTATACCGGGATTCGAGCGACGGGTCCCGATATGTCGCAAGCCGCTAATGACTACTATAAGCAACAAAAGCTCGCGACGAATAGTGTGCAGTCGACGCTGGGGCTGACGAAATCAGATACGCAAGTGTTGGCCAAACATCGCGCGCAGCTGACTTATCAAGCGGCCAAATATGTCGATGTGAATCAGTTGACCAACAGTCAGGTCATCCGTGTCATGGCGTTACCGAAGACCCAACGTTTGAATCAGTTGCGGGTTGTCAGTGGCCGTTTACCGCGGCATGCCAACGAAATCGTCTTGGACGCACAGGCCAAACGATTACAGCCTAAGTTGAAGATCGGGTCGACGTATCGGATCAGTTCGACCACGAAACGGAACCAACAATTCACCCGCCGGACGTTCAAGGTGGTCGGCTTTGTGAACTCACCGACCTATGTCGAGAATACCGACCGGGGCGTGACAAATGTGGGGAAGGGGACGTTGGACTACTTAGTCTATGTTCGGCCACAAGTATTGAAGTCTAGTGTGATTACGAGAATTGATGTCCAGTTTAAAAACTTACGCGGTGTGACGCCGTATACGGCGAAATATCGGCGCTTGAATCGGAAGAATACGGCGGCGCTTAAACGCTGGCTCAAGCCGCAAGCCAAAAAGCGGCAACAACAACTGCAAGCGCAAGCAACTGCTAAAATTAAGCCGTTACAACAAGCGACGAAGCAGTTAGAAAGTCAGGTGCCGGCTGGAACCGCGCAACTGGTCAAGCTCCAGACTCAGCTGAAGCAGGCGCAAGCCAAGGTCGCGGCCATCAAAGCACCGACCTATCTGTACACGGATCGCTCTGATAATCCCGGCTATACGGAATATCATGAAAATACGCAGCGTGTCGTGGCCTTATCGACCGTTTTCCCACTCTTCTTTATTGCCATCGCAGCGCTGATTTGTTTGACGACGATGACGCGGATGGTCGAAGAACTTCGTTTGCAGATGGGAACGTTGAAGGCACTCGGTTACTCAAACACTGCCGTTGGGAGCGAGTTCATGGTCTACGGGGGCTTAGCCGCACTGATTGGGACCGCGCTAGGTGTTGCCTTTGGGGTCAACTTCTTCCCACGGTTTATCGCCCAAGCGTATGGCAGTATGTATAACTTGCCAGCTATCCACGTTCAGTATATCTGGCTGGATATTGTGATTGCACTCTTGATTGCGTTGCTATGCACGCTCGGAACGGCCCTAGTCGTCTTGCGAGTCGATTTGCGGGCACTACCGGCAAGCTTGTTGCAACCACGAGCACCCAAAGCGGGTAAAACGCTGCTACTAGAACGCTGGCGGTGGTTATGGCGCCGGCTGAGTTTTAACCATAAAATTACGATTCGGAACCTATTCCGTTACAAACAGCGGCTACTGATGACCGTTCTCGGTATTGCCGGCTGTATGGCGATGATGATTACCGGGTTTGGGTTAAAAGACTCGATTGGCGATATTAGTGTCAAGCAATTCAATCAGTTGTGGCACTATGATGCGATCGTGACGCGCAGTGGGCAAGAAACCGCGCAGCAACGACGCGCCATTAGCAAAGGATCCACGTATCGTGCCAGCATGAAGTTGCAGGCCAAGCAGGTGACGGTCAAACAAGCGGGCGTCGCCGAACAGACGGCGACCCTCGGCATTCCAGCGGCGCAACAGCACTTGTCCAAGTTCGTCGTTTTACGGCATCGTCAGAGTCACCAAGCAATTCAGCTGGGGACTCACGGTGCGGTGATTGATGAAAAACTGGCCAAGTTGTATGGCGTTCAAGCTGGCGACCAGTTGACGATCAAAGTCGCGGGGCAACCGGCGAAAAAGATTCGCGTCAGTGCAATCGCTGAAAATTATGTCAATCATTTTATCTACATGAGTCCGACGTATTATCGGCAGGTCTTCAAGCAGGCACCAGTGTATAACACGAATTACGTGCAGTTCAAGAACGCGTCGACCAAGCAACAGAACGCCTACGCTGACCGCTTGTTGAAGCAAACGGGCATTCAAAATGTGACGTTGATGAGCACTGAGAAAGCCACGAACTTTAAGATGCTCGATAGCATGAACTTAGTCGTCTTGATTTTCGTCGTTTCTGCTGGGGCCTTAGCGCTAGTCGTCTTGTATAATTTGACGAATATCAACGTTTCTGAACGTATTCGGGAATTGTCGACGATCAAAGTGCTCGGATTCTATGACGGTGAAGTCACGATGTATATTTTCCGCGAAAACCTGATTCTAACGGTACTGGGAATGTTAGTCGGTTGCTTCTTGGGCAATTGGTTACATGCTTATATCCTGCAGACGGCCGAAACTAACGCGCTGATGTTCTCGCCGACGATTCATCCGCTCAGCTACATCTATTCGGCACTGTTGACGCTGGCCTTCAGTTTACTCGTCATGGCCATGATGCATTGGAAGCTCAAACGGGTCAATATGCTGGATGCGCTAAAATCGGTTGATTAGGTGTTCCTGATGACGGTCGTCCTGAATGGAAGTGGTATAATTAAATTGATTGGAACAGTTTAATTTATCTATGATTAGGGGATGAACGGCATGGCGGAAACAGCGCAGTTAGAAGCGGCTGTAAAGGCATTAAGCGATATTGTTAAAATGAATACGGTGAATGACCATGAGCAATTAGTTGCCGATTATTTGGTGGCGTTACTCAAGCAACATGGCATCGAAGCCAAGACCATCACGTACGCACCGGGACGGGTCAACTTGGTTGCCGAAATCGGGGATGGCAACGGGCCAGTGATTGGTTTGGATGGCCACGAAGATACGGTGGCGTTAGGTGACGCTGACAAGTGGCATACCGATCCCTTGGCCGCAACCATTAAGGATAACCGGTTGTATGGCCGTGGGGTGACGGACATGAAGGCCGGTCTGATGGCAGAAGTCTTTGCCATGATTAGCCTGCATGACCAACAAGTACCGCTTCACGGGACGGTGCGCTTGTTAGCCACGGTCGGTGAAGAAGTCGACCACTTAGGCGCTGAACAACTGACTGAACTGGGCTATGCCGATGACTTACAAACCTTGATTTGTGCAGAACCGAGTGGCGCTGACAAACAATTGTTGTTGACCAAGTCGATCCAAGCGATGTTAGGTGTCGACGGGACGACTGCGCAACGGATGGCTGATGCTAATCCAACGACCGAACAACATTTTATTGAACTTGCCCACAAGGGATCATTGACCTATACCATCAAGGCACACGGGGTCGCAGCGCACAGTTCAATGCCAACGATTGGTCAAAATGCAATCGACATGTTGATGACTTATTATCAGAAACAGACAGCATACTTTGACAGCTTCAAGAATGTGGTCAATCCCGTCTTGGGTCCGACAGTTCCTGTTGTGACGTTGATCAGTGGTGGGGAACAAGTCAACACGGTACCCGCTAGCGCTGAAATGTCGGTCAAAATTCGGACGATTCCAGAATTACGTAACGACAAGCTGATCAAGGATTTGGAAGCCATCATTGCGGAATGCAACGCTGCTGGTGCGAACTTGACGATGGACATCGCCAGTTCCTTTTATCCCGTTCATACGCCGGAAGACAGCCAGCTCGTTCAGTTAGCCAAGCAGGTCGGGGAACAAGTCTTGCAACAACGGCTTCCATACTTTGGGGCACCCGGTGGGACGGATGCATCATCGTACATTGTTAAGAGTCCGGATATGCAAGTGATCGTCTTTGGCCCAGGTAACATTACCGCACACCAAGTCGACGAATACGTTGATTTGGATATGTACGGCCGGTTTATTGAAATTTATCAACAAATGATTACCCGTTTACTCGCATAGGTATTCGTTGGCGGTAAACGATGCAACATGATTACGAAGGGGGGCGCCAAATTGGTGGCCCCTTTCGTTATACATACGATTGATAGTGGGGGCTAAGATAGCTGGGGGGTGACCGTTACGGACGCAGGATGTATCAACAAGAGCCGGACGTCATACAACTGATTTAGCGCCTGACTCACAGATTTAGAAAGGTGTGGTGACAATGTTTGTTAAAAGTTTTCGAGAATTTCTGGCCACGTTTTTAATCATTATTGGTATTGGCCTACTATATACCCGAACGACGACTGCTGGCTACGTTGGATGTGGCCTCGCCATCGTGATTGGACTGCTATTGCAACCGAAGATTTCAAAGTGGTATCTGGGGTTGTTGCGGCAAGACCGGCATCGCTAAGGCATTCATCAAAGTAATGGCACAGTATTCACCAATCCGACTTGTAGTGATAGATGGACTGCTGAGTGTTTGTGGACTTGGCCAGGTGAGTGTTGGCATCACGATCAGGTCCAGCCCAACTGTATTTAATTGAAAATCAGACATTACAAATAGCCCCGCCATCGTTTCGAATTTTCGATAACGACGGCGGGGCTATTTGCGTTCAGTGATCATTGGGCTAGCAGTTATTCATGATGCCCAAAGCGTTGTAAGTAACTACTGAAATCTTCATGATCCTGCGTAATGCCGGCCTCTTTTTCCTCATACCAATTGATTTTGTCATTCAGAATTTGGAGATGGTGCTGCACTTCGTTGAACTGAACTAAGAAATCTTCCTTAACGTGTTTGAGTAACGCGAGACGTTGTGGAATCGTCTCGTCACCGGCCGCCCGCCAGGCAACGTACTGTTGCAATTCACTAATGCTCATTCCGGTGCCTTTCAGGTGTAACAAGAATTTGACCCAGTTGATATCCGCAGCTTCGTAATAGCGCCGGCCGTTTTCCAGCCGATGAGGTTCAATTAGCCCAGCTTTTTCGTAATAGCGTAAGGTGGGTGCGGTGAGTCCAACTGCCTTGGCAAAATCACCGATGGCATAGCGTTCAGGGGTAGTGGTGGCCATAGAATCGACTCCTTTGATTGATTTGATATCGTTATTATTTAAAGTAACTTTAGCACTAACCATACCACGAAAACTTATTTTAGCAAGCTTAAACTTTGTGGTTGACTTAAAGTGCACTTTAAGTTGTAAGCTATGTTCATCGATGAGGTATTAAGCAAGTTAAGACAAGGAGTGTTCTAATATGACAACAAACAACAGTGGTTTATTCGGTTTAGGCGAAAAGAACGTCGCCTACCAACAATATTTTATTGGGCAAAGTTATCTCAATGCGTTGGCAGGAGATGACCAGGTCGACGTCAACGTCTCAAACGTGACTTTCGAACCCGGATGCCGTAATAACTGGCATATCCACCACAATGGTTACCAAATTCTATTAGTGACGAGCGGCGAAGGCTGGTACCAAGAAGATGGCAAGCCGGCACAATTGCTGCACCCAGGTGATGTCGTTACGATCCATCCCGGTGTCAAACATTGGCATGGTGCCACTAAGGATAGTTGGTTCGCACACATCGCGATTACAAAAGGGACGAGTGAATGGCTCGAACCCGTCGATGATGCTGCATATGCCAAACTAGCAGACTAGCGGTGTCTTTGAGACAACGTTAACGGCTATATCAATCAATAGTTAAAACGAGGAGGAAGTCAATATGGCAGAAAAACAAACTGCAGGTCGCGATAACTTGGGTCAATTAGCCCCACAATTTGCCGCATTAAATGATGATGTCTTATTTGGTGAAGTCTGGTCACGGGAAAGTGCCCTTAGTTTACATGATCGGAGCATGATTACGATTGCGTGCCTCATGACCAGTGGTGATTTTCCACAATTAAAGGCGCATTTCAAGATGGGCAAGGATCACGGCATCTCAAAGGACGAAGCCGTTGAAATCGTGACTCACTTGGCCTTCTATGCTGGCTGGCCTAAAGCCTGGTCTGCAATGGCGCTGATTAAAGAAGTTTATGGTGAATAGGAGTAAGATTGAATGACAGTTAAAGATAAAGTTGTCGTTATTACGGGAGCGTCGTCCGGAATTGGGGCGGCGACTGCCAAACAGTTAGCCAGTCATGGTGCCAAAGTCGTGCTAGGGGCTCGGCGCGAAGACCGGTTGGCAGCCTTGGTTGATGAAATCAAAGCTGCCGGGGGTCAAGCGGCCTACCAAGTGACCGACGTGACGAAGGCCGCTGAAGTCCAAGCACTAGTTGACTTGGCCCAAACCAAATTCGGTGGCCTGGATGTCATTTTCAACAATGCCGGTATCATGCCGACGTCGCCTATCAGCGCGCTACACACGGATGAATGGGACCAGATGATCGATATTAATATCAAAGGCGTTTTGAATGGCGTGGCAGCGGTCATGCCGATTTTTACCGCTCAGAAGTCTGGTCAAATCATTACGACGTCTTCGGTTGCCGGAATTAAATCCTTCACGGGGGCCGGCGTATACGGTGCCACGAAGTTTGCGGTTCGTAATTTGATGGAAGTCATCCGGATGGAAAGTGCCCAGGAAGGGACTAATATTCGAACGGTCAGCTTGTATCCAGCCGCAATCAATACGGAACTCTTGCACACGATTACGGATAAGACGGCTAAGCAGAACATGACCGCTTTCTATCAACAAGTTGGCATTAGTCCGGAAGCAGTCGCAAATGTCGTTAACTTTGCCATTGATCAGCCAGAAAATGTCAATGTCAATGAGTTTACGATCTACCCAACCAAGCAGGCGTAATTTGCAGCGTTGGCTGATAATTAAAATTTTATCATTATGAATTGTTGGGGATAAACTACCATTTAGTCCGACAAAAAAACGATCAAGTGACCGCTACACAAGTTATTTTGCGTAGCGATCACTGGGTCGTTTTTGGGCTGGATAAGGTCAAATGTCAATATGGGGAAAGTTAAGAATTCGTGCCCAAATTAACTATAAAAATGAGGTAGCTAATCGACATGACAATCAATACGACTAGGAAACTTTTTATCCAAAACTGAGCGAATTTAAAACGCTTGTCTGAAACGAGCACAAATTCAGAACTGGGATTATTTTTCCAATAATTGCGCCTAAACAGCCGCAGCTTGGGCATTCGCCAGTTGATCAGACACAGTAGACACATGCTTGCTGTACCCAAATACACATGACCATAAGCCGCTATGATCAATTGTCCTCTAATCATCAAAATCATTAGAAGACCAGTGAATTTGAGTATCTTATTTTCTAGTTGTTGTTTTGGATGTCCTTGTAGGGGCACACGTGAGTATAACTTCATTAAGCGGCGCCTTTTCGTGAATGAAAAAGGTTTTTTCATTCGGAATCGAGTCATAACCAGGGGGCCAGTTAAAGCAAAAAGAACGACATAAGTTAGTGCGCCCCAATAAATTATCGCAATGATGATACTCGTAGTGTTTTGCTGCATTTAATGTGCTCCTTGTGTTAGTAGTATCTATGCCAGAAAAAGCCAACAGTAGTTAGCAAGCCGAGAAAGCATTAGTAATAATTGACTAATCATTGGCGTAAACACGACAATTGAAGATACGATTCACGGGCGGTTGACGATGCAGCATAGGTTGCTAAATGCCAAAATAAATGGTTCCAACCGCAATCAGAATACTCAGTATCATCCCAATAACCAGCGCGCTTTTGAAGATGAGTCCGCGTAACCAAAAAATCTTTTCTGAGGCTAATTCGAATTCTGGATGAGAATGCGCTGGTTGTTCCCAGTAGTTGCGAATGAGGTCAATTGCTCGACTGAACCGCCACGTTAGAAGGCAGAACACACATATTAATACAGCGAGCGAAACTGGGTAATTGTCAGCGACGGTAGAAAGCTGCAAGAACATGCAGACAATGGTTGCATAACTTGTGACTAAGCCTAATATGAAATGTTTTCGTGCGGTATGGTCATGCTTAAGTGGCTCACGTAAATACTTCATGATTGTGATAAGTTTGCGCTTGATATTAAAAATACTACAAGTTGGTTTAATGCTTTGCAGTAAAATTAGAATAACGAGCATGATGACCAAATCGAAAAAAGCCGTGACGATGGCGAGAGTAGTTATGATGGAAATCACTTGCGAGGACACGTTTCAACCTCCTTTTCGCAGTAATAATAACATGGCAGAAATTGGTGTAAACAAATAACCTAAAAGTATTCAGCCCACAATGGTATTGAGAATGTGAAGTAAAATCATCAAAAAGTCAAAATGAAATACAGCTGGCAACAAGGAAAGTAGGACTAGACAAACAGCGCGGATTAGCCTCAGAATCAGTAGTTTGTTGAAAATCTTGTGGGGCAATACTTCAAAATCTAATTTTCCAGGTTGTGACCAATACAAATATTCATAATAAGGTGTCACGATACCTGGAAAAATGTACAAATCTGAAGCCAATGCGCATGAGTATAGTGTTAGGATAAAATGTCGATTTAATGGTGCGAAAAAACCTGCCCATATGATTATGAGAAAAAGTGTAGTTGAAATCAGTATGATTTAATGTTTCAACTGAAACGTTGATCAGCACAATTAACCTTCTCTCATAATCCAGCTGATAATGCGGCTACAACCATTTTTGGCAAAATTATCAGTATCCCAGATAAACACGCCAAGGTCATAAGCTGCAATTGGCGTGAGTTGGAAGTCATCAATATAAAATAGTCATACCTGCAACTATACATTATGAACTTATTCCCATAACAAAAATTGACGATTGTTTGTCTTTTCTATGAATTATTTATTCCCAACACTTTTCTTACTCAGTGTCTTGATTCGAATCTTTGCTTCTTACTTCGCACCAATGGGAGACAAGCAACGCGGTGTGAGTAGCGGAAATTGGATAATAACAGCTTTGACAGTCGACAAATCTGGTTACAAAAAAACACGTTGCAGCTCGACGATTTGCCATGCTGAAACGTGTATTAACAGGTTCATATTAAAATTACCGGGTTATCAGTGAAGGACTACTGACAACTACTTCAAACTCAATCCACGTTTTAAATTGCCCCAGAAGCCGAGTTCGTCGGTCTGTAGCATTAAGCCGCCATAAATCCGGCCGATATACAGCATACTACCGACAATCGTGGCAATCAGAATCAAGAGTGAAATCACTGCGGCAGGCATGGTTGCCATCCCATTGATTAGCCGCAACGGCATGAAGTATGACGAGAAGAACGGAATATACGAGAAAATCTTAACGAAGAGATTATCCGGCGTATTCTGAAAAGCGAGTGCCATGAAGAAGGCCAACATACTGAGATAGATAACCGGCTGTGCAGCTTTACTGGCATCCGCGACCCGCGTCACCAAGGCACCACAGAAGGCGGAAGCAATCGTATATAAGAGGACCGCCAGTAAGGCAAATAGGAGGTTGATTGACACCAGGTTATGGATGACCTGATTGATCAAGTCGGTATTCTGTTCCCAGAAATCCGCGGTCAGCGCGCTGCGTTGGGCAAACTGAATGACGGCAAAGCCCCCAATTAGATAGACGAGCAACTGGGTGACGATCACCAGCAAAACACCGTAGATCTTACCATTAAAGTATTTACGTGGCGTGGTACTTGAGAAGATGACTTCCATAATTTTGGTGCCCTTATCCGCGGCAATTTCTTGGGCCGTAATGGCGGAGTAGGTGGTCAAAATCAAGTAGACGAAGAAGACCACAATGTAGAAGGAAACCGTTTTTGCTGTTTTATCGGATGCGGCGTGGCGTTGCAATTTCTGTGTGAACTTGGGTTGTACCGCCAGCGCTTTGACTTGGCTCGACGTCAGCTTGGCTTGTTGCAGGTTACGCTGCCCCTGAATCGTGGCTAAAAATTGCTGAATTTTGGCTTTATCGCCACTGCTGACTGCATTCGGTCCAGTAAACTTGGCTCGTAATTGCTGCTTATCCGTTGAGAGTACGAGGTAGCCGGCAATGTCGTTGCGCTTGGTAGCCGCCTTAGCACTCGCTAACGTCTGATATTTTTTAGTCGTCGCAATCTGGCTCTGTTTGATGAAGCTTGTGCGCAGTGTCTTATCGGTGCTAATGACGGCAATGTCGCTTTTGCTGGCACTTGGAGCTGCAAAATAAGAAAAGGCGAAGACGAAGCCAAAGAAGACAAATGGCATAAAGACCAGTGAAATAAAGCTCCAAGATTTGATTTGGCGTAAGTAGGTTTCGAAGGTGACGATCCACGTCTTATTCATGTTGGCCACCTCCAGCTTCCGTGCGGAAAATTTCATCTAGTGTCGGTGGTTGCTGACTGAATTCCTCAATATAATGGCCACCGGTGACTTGGTCGAAGAGGCTCGGGCCAACATCGGCGGATGCGAGTTCGAGTCGGTAGCGCCGTGCACCTTGTTTAGAAACGCCGGTGACCCCTGGGAGAGCAGCCAGTTGGTCCGTCGACCAGTCAGTCGTCAGGAAGAGGCGGGTCCGTCCGAATTGTGCGCGGACATCGTCAATTGTCCCTTTCAGCACAGTTTCCCCATTCCGTAACATGACTAAGGAGTCACAAATCGCTTCCACGTTGCTCATGTCATGGCTCGAAAAGATGATGGCCGCGCCCCGTTGCTTCGCATCCAGAATCGCCTGTTTGAGTAAATCGGCGTTTACGGGGTCCAGACCACTGAATGGTTCATCCAAAATAATGAGCTTAGGCTCGTGGATCAAGGTACAAATCAATTGGACCTTCTGCTGGTTTCCCTTTGACAACTTATCGATTTTATCCGTTGGCTGGCCCTTGACCGCAAACCGTGCCATCCATGAGGCAATCTTAGGCTTGATTACCTTGGCGGGCTGATTTTTCAGTCGTGCCAGGTAGACGATTTGTTGCGTGATGGTTAGTTTGGACATCAGGCTACGTTCCTCAGGTAAGTACCCGATTTGATCATAATCGGCGGCCGTCAGTGGCTGACCATTCCAAGTGATCTGCCCCTCGAAAGATAGAAAATTCAAAATACTATGAAAAGTGGTGGATTTTCCAGCCCCGTTTTGACCAATCAGACCCACGATTTCCCCGTCATGGACATCGAACGTCACGTCGTTTAACGCTTGAACATCGCCAAAGCGTTTATGGATATGTGTGATGGATAACATGTGTTGCCCCCCTAAATCATTAGATTGATTCAATCATGTCATAGTTAACTAGTTGTTGCAAGCACTAACCTGTGTCTCAAGTTCCAGCAGCGCGCGTTTCATTGGCAAGCCGCCACGATAGCCGCCCAGCTGGCCATCCTTGCGACAAACGCGATGGCAAGGAACGACAATTAATAGTGGGTTGCGGCCCACCGCCGATGCGACGGCCCGGATGGCAGTGGGGCGGTCAATCATGCCAGCCAGCTGCGTATAAGTCGTCGTTTGACCGTATGGAATCGTAGTCAGTGCTTGCCAGACAGCTTGCTGCAGGGCTGTTCCGGTACTTTGATCGAGCGGAACATCAAATCGTTGCCGGTTACCGCTGAGATAAGCGGCCAATTCCTGGGCAGCTGACTGATTGGCATCAGGACGATAGACGGCTTCGGCGGTTGGAAAAAACGACTGCCATTCGTCACGCGAACCGTCACGACTACCGACAAATGCGAGCCCCTGGTCAGTCGAACCTAGCCAATAGGTATGCTGGTCAATAGTGGTGTTTGTCAGAATTAATTGCATGAGCATAAACCTCGTTTTCATAGTTGATAGCGCTAGTATAACAGAATTTGGTAAAGGGTGAGGGCAATTGAATTTTAGCTGAATCCTGGATAATAGAGCAAGTTTGCCAGTACGTTTAAAACATGATCAACAAGCCAGCTTCACTAAGCAAAACCGCCACTACTGACATTCAGATGAATGACGATAGTGGCGGTTCAGAATCGGTTGGCGCATCGTTAATGATGGCAATATTCAAATTCAAATAAGGATTAGTACCAACCGTTAGCTTGCCAGAACGCTTTGGCAGCGACCCATGATCCATAACGGGCGGCAACGTAAGCATCCGCAGTGGCTTCCTGATTAGCAGCGGAGTAATCACCGTTCAGCATTGATTTGCCTAATTGATACTTACCATAGTAAATACCGTTCGTTGCGGTGTATGAGCCGCCAGATTCGCGAGCAGCAATCCAAGCTTTCGCTGCGGCTTCCGCGGTGCTACTGGTTGAAGTACTGGTCGATGTACTGCTGGTTGTAGCGGTACTACTTGAGCTGGCCGTCGTTGCGGCACTGCTGCTGGAACTAGCCGCACTAGAACTAGCTGTGCTTGAACTGGCTGCACTAGACGTAGCTGATTGGCTAGTAGCCGCACTGGTTGCAACGGCATGCGTCGTCGTCGTTGAACTTTGGCTAGTTGCATTGCTTACGGAACTAGCGCTAGCTTGGCTGGTACTGCTTTGGCTAGTTGCATTGCTTACAGAACTAGCACTAGCTTGACTGGTACTGCTTTGGCTAGTTGCGCTGGTAACCGAACTAGCACTGGCTTGACTGGTACTGCTTTGGCTAGCTGCACTGCTTACGGAACTAGCACTAGATTGGCTGGCACTGCTTTGACTAGTTGCACTGGTAACAGAACTAGCACTAGCTTGGCTGGTACTGCTTTGGCTAGTTGCACTGGTAACCGAACTAGCGCTAACTTGGCTGGTACTGCTTTGGCTGGCTGCATTGCTTACTGAACTGACACTAGCTTGACTGGCAGTGGTCGTCGAGCTTGCGGCAGAGGCAGAAGTTGCGTTACTGGTGGTGTTCGTTGTGGTTGCCTGAGTCGCAGTCGCAGTCGCAGTCGTGGTCGTTGGACGAACGACTTTGACGGATTGGTGCTTGTTCACTTTGAGTTTGTCGCCAACGTAAATTAAGTTGACGTTCTTCAAGTGGTTCAACTTTTGGACGGCTGCAACCGTGGTTTTGTGGGTATCAGCAATCTCACTGACCGTATCACCGGCTTTGACAGTCACCGTATCCGCTTTGGCAGCAGTGGCGCCTAGCGCGATCGCCCCAGTTGTTGCTAATGAGGATAATAAGAGGTGTTTGATTTTCATAGACTTTGTTCACTCCCAAACTTAGAATAGACTTCTTTTAAAGTGTACCATCATGTAAGCGGTTCGTTAAGGGCGATTTACCCCTTTAATAATTAATTTTCAGACTTGAACGATTCCCATGACAAAGTAAACCGAAAACGTGATTAGTATATAGTGTAACAGATTAACGCTTACATTGCCGCTGATTTGCAATCGTCGGGCGCTAGAATTGTTGAAACGAGGGACTCAAGTGTGGTTCATCATTTTTTAAAAACTAAGCCCGGTGTCGGTCCAAATTGAATACGCACAGCTGAACATGCAAAAAACGCGCCACCCCAAAGAGGTGTCGCGCTGATTGTATGTTCAGTTGTGCAAGATTTTGTTTAGTAATAACCGTTGGCTTCCCAGAAAGCCTTGGCAGCAACCCATGAACCATAACGGGAAGCGACATATTCGTCAGCGACCTTTTCTTGGTTGGATGCTGAATAATCACCGTTTAGTAGGGACTTGGAAAGTTGATACTTACCATAGTAATTCCCATTTGAGGCCGTGTATGAACTGCCAGATTCTTTATTCGCGATCCAAGCTTTCGCGGCTGCTTCAGCACTACTTGAAGTGCTCGTCGACGATGAAGAAGATGAGGTTGTCGTCGAGGAACTGCTGGTCGCAGTTGTACTGCTACTCGTGGCTGCGCTGGATGCCGCCGTGCTTGAAGAAGTCGCGCTACTTGATGCGGCGCTGGCCGTGCTCGTTGCTGACGAACTAGTTGCGGTGGTGTTACTCAACTTCGTCATTGAAGCGGAAGTTGCTGTGGAACTAGATTCACTAGCAGCACTTGACGTTGAACTCGACGATGCTGCACTCGATGTCGCTGAACTGGAAGTAGCACTTGAACTGGCGCTGGAAGCTTGGCTACTTGAAGCAGTCGTACTGCTTGACGCTGCGCTAGATGCCGAGCTGGAAGCACTGCTGGTTGCGGCTGAGCTTGATGCAGCGCTAGCGGTGCTGGTTGCCGTCGTCGAAGCACTTACCGCAGCACTGCTGGTACTTGATGAAGACTGTGCGGTGCTGGATTGGGCGGCAGAACTAGCACTCGAAGCGGTACTCGTGGTACTGGTTGCCGCCGAACTAGTAGCACTGCTTGGTAATTGGGCAGTTGCGGTCTGATGTTTGCCGTTGATTTCTAGTTTGTCGCCAATGTAGATTAAGTTGACGTCTTTTAAATGGTTCGCTTTTTGAATCGCCTTGATGGTCGTATGATGCGTCAAGGCCAACGCACTGACGGTATCGCCAGCTTTGACGACGACTGTATCAGCGTTAGCGACGGTCGTACCGAGGGCTAAGAGGCCAGTCGCTGCTAATGAAGTTAATAGCGCATTTTTCATTTTCATGATAATAAAGTCACTCCTATAAAATTGCTGTCTGACGTTTCATTGAATGGTGATTAGTATACTGTCTCCAGATTGCAAAGCAATAAACAACAGATTACGGTTTGCGCCAATTTTGTAATAAAGTAACACAGTGTAACAAGTTAACACTTTCATCATCTTTTCGCCACATTATCGTCATACTCGCGGTAAAATTCAGAAGGTAACTTAAAAAATGGCTTAAAGCGATGAGCGAAATTCTTATTAATACCATGAAATTTGTTATAATCGAAACCGTTAAGCAGAACGTCGTGTAAGGGAGCGAGAAGGATGTATTATTTTGTGAATACCAGCATTAACCCGAAAAAGTCGGGCATCGAACATGCTGAAATGAAACGGCTGGCGCTTTTTAACCAGCATCACGTTCCTGCTAAGATGGTGACCAGATTCTTTTCATTGTCATTACATCAAACCTTGAAGTCAGCGGGAATTGCGGCTGAAAATCAAATCAACTTATTTGATTTTATTCAACACAGTAGCCAGCAACCCACGACTGCAATGACCATTGATGACTTGCATTTGGCTACCGATTTACGGGTTGAAGCAGTGGGGAGAAATTACGAAGTTTATCAAGATAATCAATTATTAATGAAGGTCAACACGTTTGCCAATACGCAAAAGCAGCTGAACAATGTTCAGTATTACGACCAAAATGGTAAGTTAGTCAAGACTGATTGGTACGATACTCGCGGTTTCAAGGGGCTTGAGCAGTTTTATGCTGCTGATGGGCAAGTCGCGAGTGAACAAGTCTTTAATCCCGCTGGTGAAGTGGTTTATCAAACCTTTCATATGGCGGACCGGCAAAATCAAGTGCAAAATTCACTTTACCGGTTTATCAATTATGGTGGTCAAGACTGGTCGTTTACTGGTGAGACGGCGATGACGACGTTCTTTCTGGATGAGTTGAACCGGACGTCTAAGAATGCCGTCTTTGTTGTCGATCGCACCTATGAGTTAGCGTATGCCGCACTTCATATGCGGACGAAAGCCTTTAAGGTCATGCACTTACACAGTAATCACGTCAATGATCCAGCGCATCCTAAGACCGCTGGGCTGAATTTTAACTATGCCTATGCACTGAACAACCTCGACCAATGGAATGGCGTTATCGCTTCAACGGCGCAACAGACCGCGGACTTTCAGGACCGGTTTGGCAATCGACCGGCCGTATATACCATTCCGGTGGGCATCGTCGATGATGCCACGTTAGCTGCACCTAAACCTGCCTGGGAGACGCGCACGGCTGGTAAGATTATTTTTGTTGCTCGCCTCGCCGAAGAGAAACAGCAGGATCAAGTGATTCGGGCGTTCAAACAAGTCCGCCAACAGGTGCCAAATGCGACCCTTGATTTTTGGGGCTATGCAAATGGTGATACGGGTAAAAAGTTGCGCGCGTTAGTCGAGAAGTTGGGTCTGCAGTCAGCCGTGTCCTTTAATGATTACACGACTGATTTGACCGCGGTCTATAACGACGCTCAGCTGGCGATGTTGACGTCGCGTGCGGAAGGTTTTGCGCTCGCACTGCTGGAAGGCCAAGCTCATGGCGTCCCGCAAATTGCCTATGACGTGAAGTATGGTCCGCGTGATATTATTCGCGACGGGCAAGATGGCCGCTTGGTACCGGTCAATGATGAGGATGCGCTAGCCGCGGCGATGATTGATTTGTTGACGCATCCGAAGCAACTGGCCGCTTATAGCCAGCAAGCCTATCAAGATGCACAGCGCTTCAGTACGGCTGCGGTGTGGCAACAATGGCAGCCGTTAATGCAAGCGGCAACGGCTTTTTATCAAGGTGAGGGGGCAACGCAGCGATGAATTTTTTTGTCAATCAGTATTTAATGGCACTCAACTCGGGCGTCGAGCACGCTGAATTCAAACGGCTTCAGCTATTTCAAGCGCATCAGGCGCCGGCTAAACTGGTGACTCGCCAATTTGATGGTTTATTGCATCAGAACATGCGCCGCTTCAATATTGGTGACGATCAAATGGCCAATATGTTTGATTTCTTCCGTGAAACGACCAGTTATCCGAGTCAAGTCGTTAAGATGACTGATTTGAACTGGCCGGCAGCGTATGATATCAAACCCGACCCAAACGTGAGTGAAGTCCGCGCTGGGGACCGTTTGATTGCCAAGGTCCACTTTGTGCCAAGTACCGTGGGTCACGTCTACTTCATCGAAATCTTTGACCGTTTTGACAATCTTGTTCAGCGAACTGATTATGATGAACGGGGCTTCAAAGCACGTGATGAGTTCTTCTCGTCGGCGGGCGAACCCGTGACGGACATCTTTTATCGGCCGGATGGGCGGCGGATGGCTGAGCAATATTATGCCCATGATAGTAATGGGGCCAACTACGTCTCGTTGTGTCATTTGATGGATTATCAGGGCCGCGACTACTATTTCAATGGTGAACAGGAATGGTACCGGTTCTTCCTCGATGAACTGAACAAACAGTATGATGAAGATAACGTCTTTATTGCAGACCGGCCGTTAGCCGCCCAGTGGCCAGTCGTCAACATGCGAACAGCGGCTAAAAAGTATCTGTGGCTGCCGACGCCGCACGCGGTTGATCCACGAGATCAGGTCTATTCGAATCTGAACAACGCCTACGTTTACGGGCTCCATGAGTTCTTAAGTGCCTGGGATGGCGTGATCACGAGTACTGAACAACAAAAGCAGGACTTAACCCAGTGGCTTGGTGGGCATCCGAGTGTGCCAATTTTGGCTATTTCGGCCGCGGTAGTGACTAAACAACAAGATGAACGCACACCAATCGCCGTCAGTGACCGCCATGCGCATCAGATTATTTATACGGGGCGGCTGGATGCTGAACGGCGTGTCGACCAACTGATCACCGCTTTTGAACAGGTTCAGCGGAAAATCAAGGATGCCACCCTGGTCATTTATGGCTACGGGGGGATGCTGGAACAGTTAAAGCAGCAAGTGGAACAGGCTCACTTAGGTGCAGCGGTTACCTTTGCCGGCTACCAACCCGACTTAACCAGCGCATACGACCAAGCCGGCGCCTACGTTTATACCGGTGAAAGTGATGCGCAGCCGCTCTCGTTAATTGAAGCACTGAGTCACGGGGTACCGGCCATTGCTTATGATATTAATTATGGGCCAAAGGATATTCTCAAAGATGGTAAGAACGGCTATCTGGTCAAGGATGGCGCCATCAATCAACTCGTTCGAGCACTGACCCGGACGTTAGAAAGCCCACAGCGGCAACAACGTTTGAGCAAGGGTGCCTATCAAAGTGGTGAACAATATGCTGACGACCAAGTCTGGCAACAATGGCAGGCGGTTGTTCAGTAAGACTAAAATGGTCTGGCTGTCATTAGTCAGGCTATTTTTTTGTGGGTAAATGGGCATCGTGGCGATGGTTTGGTAAGTTCACAATGGTGATATTTTAGATGGATCGACAGGCATAGCAGACGGCTTAAATGCTGTTACAGTGGTATTTGTGACGTGCTGACTTTAACTATTGTTGGATGATTGAAGCTAGCTTCAAAATTTATCTGAGATAGGACTTGAGGTCAGAGCGGACAGGCGCTATTATTCACGCATGAAACTTGACTGGGTATCGAGTTTCATAGCCTAGTGATTGGAAGGAAAGTGACACAGATGCGAAAAAAAGAGAAAATTGTTGGCTTTTTATTAACTAGTAGCCTATGTTTGTCACTCGGGGGGGCCACTCTCGGTAAGCGCGAGTCATCGAAGTGTGCGCCATCGGCCAGTAACGACGTCGTTAACCCAAAATAATGGTAATTTCAGTCGTTTATCCAAGAATGTGCAACGGCAGGTTCATTTTACCTTTCAAGTGAATAACAACCATATCAGGCGAGACCGGCACTGGAATTATCTGATTGGAACGGATGTGAAAATCAACAACCGCTCTCCTAAGACAGTCACTTTTAACCTTAACCGCTTCACAGTGGGTGGCGTGAACTTGCGCGGAAAAAATCAGCTTGTAACGATTCGTGCTCATAAAAGTACCGTGCTCCGGAATGCCTTGACGGGCAGTGAACAGGCGTACACTATTCCGGTGGAAGAGATTGCATCACATCGCGACCTTGGCCGTGTCCAATTTAATTATCGCGGCTACGGCAAGTATCGAACGGTTGACCTCGCTCCAATGTCGTCAATCTTTGTGCCGCAACAACGCGGCATCAGGTCGATCGGATTAGTCTTCCATCACGCCCATCACAAAACGACGTTGAAATACGTTCTGAAAAAGTTCTAAGATGTTTAGTTTGTCGTATATTTGGAGCGGCTTGTTCATCTCGGTTTGATCATATTCAATCAATCAATGAGCCATTAAAGTAGGCCGGCGTATTAGAACGCCGGCCTTTTTGCGAGTGAACGATATATTTTTTGCAATCACCAATGCAGCTCACCCGTTTGACCAGGTCGTCAAATACTGCGTAATGGTGGCTTGTACCGGTCGTAGTGCGGCGGCTGGATGGTGGTTGGTGAGTAAGAAGAATTGGCGCTGGTAGTGACTGCTGAGCGCTTCGACTGGAATCGTGGGTGCGAGTACGTGGCGTGAAATAATCGTTTGCCCCGTGCCCCGGGCGAGTAGATCGGCAATCATTTGATTACTGTGAATGACCATGACTTGCTCGGGCTGAATGTTGCGTGCTTTCAAAAAAGCGTTGGTATAGTGGCGAACGCCGGAATTCGGTTCACGCAAAAGCCAGAGTGGACTGTTAAAATCGCCGGCGTGGACCAGTTCGTCATGACCAAATGCCAAACGGTTCAAGTGGTCTGTGACCAGCGGCTTTTCCACTAGACCAAAGTCGAGTTTGTGCTGCGACATAGCAGTCAGAATTTCCGCGGAATTAGCGAGTGTGACTTGAAAATCGAAGCGGTCACTGGCAGTGCTCAGTTCGGCCAAGAGTGCTGGCAAAATCAAACTCCCAGTCGTATGTGACGCCCCAATGCGGCAAGGCACCTTGACCAGTTGACGTGGTGAACGGACAGCCGTTTTAGTCGCGGCCCAGGTCGTTAATAACTTCTGCGCTTGTTGATAAAGTAGCTGGCCACTAGCAGTCGGTACGATTTCTTGACGGCCATTACGGGTGAACAGGGTTGTTTGTAAATCCGCCTCTAATTGTTTAATTTGAGTTGAAACGGTGGGCTGTGAAATGAAAAGTTGTTCGGCCGCGTGGGAAAAATTTCGCGTTTCATAAACGGCACAGAAGGTCTCCAATTGTTTGAACATACGTCTCCCTCCAAACTATTATGATTTTTAATAATAACTATCATAATAATTTATTTCTCAAATGTAAATAACTTTCGTATACTTAAACTCATCGGGATAGAGATGGGAGAAAGCGAATGAAGGTCAAAGGGATTTTACCAGGGTTACTGACGAGTCTTGCCATCGCCATTATTAGTCAATGGCTGGCACAGTTAGTCCCTGCGCTGGGGGCAGCAACCATTGCAATTCTGTTAGGAATTGTGGGTGGAAACACCGTTTTGAAACAACCGCAACTTGGTCGGGGGACGAAGTTTGCGGAAAGTAAATTGTTGGAGTATTCAGTCATGCTACTGGGTGCGACGATGACGGTCCAAACGATTGGCAAAATCGGCGGTCTAGGCGTGGTATTCATTCTGTGTCAGATGACGATCACAATCGTTGGCGCCTTGTGGTTAGGCAACAAACTAGGCTTTAGTCAATCGGTGCGGATGTTGATGGCTGGTGGAAACGCGGTTTGTGGTTCTTCTGCGATTGCGTCGATTGCACCAGTGATTGATGCCGATGAAGATGACAAGGGGACTGTGATTACGCTGGTCAATTTGATGGGAACCGTGCTGATGCTAACGCTGCCCGTACTGGGGATGGCCGTATTTGGCGGCAGTGTGATCCTCAAAGGGGCTTTGATTGGTGGGACTTTGCAATCCGTCGGTCAAGTGGTAGCCGCAGCAAGCATGGTAAATCAGACGACCGTGCAATTTGCTACGATTTTTAAAATTATGCGAATCATGATGTTAGTGGTCGTCGTGCTGATTTTTGGTCGCTTACATCAACGGACACTAGAAAACGAATTGGCTGAAGATGCGGTCGTCAGTGGCAACGGGAATGGTCACTGGCTCCCATGGTATGTCGCAGGATTTCTGATTTTATGTGCACTGAACAGCTTGGTTTCATTGCCAGCAATCGTTGGCACGACCGCGCATACAATCAGTAGTTGGTTTGAAATCATCGCACTAGCAGCGATTGGCTTACGGCTGAACTTAGTTAATTTCTTGAAAGCCGGGAAGCGCTTAGCGTTATACGGACTGGGCGTGGGGACGCTGCAGGTCGTAAGTGCGTTGATTTTGATTACGGCTTTGCTCCGACATTAGTTGATTTTTATCACTTAAATCGCAATAATGGTTAATAATTTAATTAATCATGATTGCGATTTTTTTGTCGAGAAAGCAGGGATGCAGATGTTAAGTTACCACGTCACACCAACGATTGAACTCCGGGCACCACTGCCACAGCAGGACGCACCGATGTTATTGGCATTATTAAAGGCCAATCGGGACCAGTATCAATATTATTTACCGTGGGTCGCAACGCTTCAGACATTTGATGATGAGCAGCAGTTTTTGATGACGGCTGAAGCGCAATTGGCCCGGAGCCAGGCACTCAACCTAGTCATTGTCGTTAACCAACAAGTGGCCGGGATGATCAGTTGTGACCATTTTGAAGACAGTGATGATAGTGCCAACGTTGGTTATTGGCTGGGTCGGCAATTTCAGGGGCAAGGCGTGATGGCAACGGCAGTCCGCGGTATTTGTCATTTGGGCTTTGACCACTATCACCGCCAATGGTTACGAATTCGTGCAGCCGTCGACAATCAAGCTAGCAATGCCGTCGCACGACGGTCAGGATTTAAATTTCTCAAAACCGAACCGCGCGGGCAACACTTATTAGATGGAGACCACGACGAGAACGTGTATGAATTAAGCGCAACGATGTATTATCAAGGCTTGCGGGAATAAGGTGTTACTGAAAGTGGGGCTTACCATTCTTAAGTTCAAAAGCAGCCAGCTGAGGCCCGCTGGAAACAAGGCGAGTTAGCGTAAACCTGATTTGATAGCTGCGTCCTAGGCTGGCTTCCAGGCATTCTGGGCAATGGCCGTAACGTGGTGGACACAGATTTAAGCCGACAACCCACGTCTTAAATACTGGTCTTTCACTAACCAAGCACAAGACGCTTGCCAAGTGAAATTTCATCACTTGGCCTTGCCCAGAATACCTTCCAGCCGGGACAGTATTCGAAAGGCAGACATGTGCAAACTCAACTTTTTGATGAATTGGTCGTTGATTCTTAGAAACTAGTTATTTTGATATTTAACTGTAAGACTTGTTTCTGATAATCGCTAAATTAGCGTACTCGTGTTTTGCTTTCAGAAGCCAGAAACATTACCGAACATGGGTCGCATAAACTCTAGTCGCCTGAGCTGAAAAATTTCTGAATGCTCAACGACTGGAAATTAGCAAATAATGCTTAGACAAGCGCATTAACATATAAATGTTATAACTCACCATCGATAACGATTCATAAAAGTTTGCCTGAAGAGCCAGTCTCCCAACATTCAGTAGCCAATTGCGCCAAATTAAGTGGCCGTTTATCCGCCATTCGAGCGGCTTACGTTCCAGCAATTGTCAGCCGGGCCCGGAAGTCGGAGTAGGAAGATCACCGGCAGACGAACAGTAAGCTAAACAATTAGCAAGGTTCAATCAGTTATAATGCTAACAACAACTAGCACGACGCACAGATAGTGAATCCATCATTCTAACAACACATTCAAAAAAGGAACGCCCAACTGATTTTTTCAGTTGAGCGTTCCTTTTTATAACTAATAGTTGTTTGCTAAGTAACCTAATGATTAACTTTTAACCGTAATCACTTGCCAAGTTTTGGGAATTGTAAATAAATACTGACGTGCGACGACCTTAGTCTTGGTATTGCCAAGGCTGAAGAGGACGCGCGCCCAGTGGCTTTTGAACTGCCAAGTGGTCGTTCTGATCTGAACTTGAGCAGGCACTCCAGTCGTGAGCTTAGTTGTGGTCGTGGTTGCGGCGACCGTGCGGCTGGCTTTTGTAGCACTCGCGACACGGTATGCGATGACGCGCTCCGAACCAGTTCCTAGTTGTTGAACGCGTAATGCGGTGCGTTTCGACTGCAAGGGAGCCAAATCTTGGATTTGCGTCTGTGTCACTTGATGCATGCCCCAGTGATAATTATCGTTCAGGATGAGGGCACCGAGTCCACCAGCGATGATTAGACCGCTAATGAGCGTCGTGAGGACACGCGTGCGACCCGCTCGGGCAAAAATCATCGCACCGGCAAAGACAAAAGTGGCGAGAATCAATAACACGATAATCATGCGGCATCATCCTCCTGACTGAGTGTGGTCGAATGGTTGGCCTTCAAGAAGTAGGTCAAACCAAAGCCAATTGCACAGAAAATCAGAGAAACGACGAACGCCATGTGATAACCCGTTAAAGTTGCCGTGATACCAGCTTGCTTGTATTTCAGCGGCGCTTGGGTCAAGAGGTGGTGGGCTGGCATTTGCCACTTGGCCACACTCGAGTAGACACTGATGAGGACGGCGGTCCCCATTGAAGCAGCGACTTGCCGTAACGTATTGTTAGCGGCAGTCCCGTGAGAAATCAAGCGGAATGGTAATGCGTTGATACCAGTGGTCGTAACGGGCATTGTTACCATCGTTAGGCCAAACATCCGGATCGCGTAAACGACAATGATCCACAAGATAGGAGTTGTTGCGCTAATCGACAGGAAGAAGGCGGTTCCGAGTGTTAATAATAACATCCCGGTCATCGCAAGTCGACGAGCGCCGATATGGTCGAAGATACGACCAGTAATCGGGCTCATGATTCCCATCATAATGGCACCAGGCAATAAAATCAGTCCGGAGTCCATGGCTGAACGGCCCAGTACCGTTTGAATGTACATCGGTAAAATCATTTCGACACCCATCATGGCCATGTAGGCGAGGGCGGTCAAAATGGCGGATAAGGTAAACGCTGGAATCTTAAAGACGCGTAATTCCAATAATGGCTGATCCATATGAAGCTGCCGCCAGACGAAGAGACCGATGAAAATTAGGCCGATGACTAAGGTTGTGAGTACGATTGGGTCGCCCCAGCCGGAATTGCCGACGGATGAGAAACCGTACAGCATGCTACCAAAACCAATCGTGGAGATTAATACCGACCACCAATCAATCGGTTGTTTGGATGTCGGTAATACCTTTCGTAAGGTGAATAGTGACACGATAATCACGAGAATATTGATTGGCAAGATGAATAGGAAGAGCGCCCGCCAAGAATAGTTATCAATGATCCATCCGGAGAGGGTCGGACCGATGGCTGGTGCTAGACCAATAACGATTCCGGCCGTTCCCATCGCTGAGCCCCGTTTTTCTGGCGGGTAGACCGATGACATGATGGTCTGAAAGACGGGTGCGGAAATTCCGACCCCCATCGCCTGAATCATTCGGGCAATCAGTAACATCTGAAAGTTAACGGCGAAGTACGCCAGCGTCGTTCCCAGGCCAAAGATGACCATGGCAGTTAGGTATAAATATTTGGAATTGATTCGGGTGAGTAACCAAGCACTGACCGGAATCATAATACCCATAATCAGCATGAAGCCGGTGGTCAACCACTGAACAGCGGTTGCGGAAATGTGAAAATCAGTCATTAACGTTGGAAAAGCCGTGGTCAACAACGTTTGAGTGATAAAAGTCGTAAACGTTCCGACGAGCAAAGCCAACACTAACCAAGTCCGGTGGTAAGGTTTGCCGTTTGCATCGAGCGGTAACGTTGAATTCTGAGTTGGCATAGTACCGTCCTTTCTTTTTATAGATTCTGTAATAATGCACAATCAATAAGTATAGCGCGATGCGCGGGTCAAGCCTATTGATTGGTCCCAAGCAGACGTGCGAAAGGGCGGATTTGCGTGGTAAAATAAGGATTATTGCAATAAAGGAGTTTATGATGAACGATGAATAATTCAATGGAACGGCCCGTCGACCGGCAATTAAAACACTGGTTGATTATACGGGTCGAACAAGCCTTCTAATTTGAAGATACAGTCAATCTTGTAAATTAGGAAGGAAATTAACGTGAATTCAAAATCTTTAAACAAAAGTACCGTCTTATTAATGGCGATTTCCGCGGCAATCGTGGTCGCCAACATCAATTACATTCAACCAATCGAAGCGGACATTGCTCAGCAGTTCAACCTTGCTAATGCCGTCGTCGGAGCGGTGGCGATGCTGACGCAATTAGGCTATGCATTTGGTCTGCTATTGATCGTACCGATGGGTGATATCATGAATCGGCGCACACTCATTATGCGGTTACTCGTACTCGCCATTGTTTCAGCATTGCTGGCATTTGTTGCGCCCAATATCTGGGTGTACGCCATCGCCAGTGTGTTGATTGGGGTCACCTCAGTCGCACCACAAGTGATTATTCCATACGCGGGCTTCTTAGCCCCTCGGCAGCAACGTGGTCAAGTATTGGGGAATGTTTTGAGCGGACTGTTAGTCGGGGTCTTGCTGTCACGGACGGTGAGCGGTGTGTTGGCCAGCTACCTGCCATGGCAGATGGTTTATCTGATTGCTGCCATTTTGATTGCGGGCCTGTGGGTGATTTTATGGCAAAAATTGCCCCATGATCCAGTCACTGCACATGCCACCACTTATCGGGAAATGATTAAAACGGTCCCGAAGTTGTTGCGTCGCTATCCAGTTTTGCGTGCGTCTGCGGTCAACGGGTTTGTGCTGTTTGGTGTTTCCAATATCTTCTGGGCGACCTTGGTCTTCTATTTGCAACATCAATATGGCTGGGGCAGTCGTGAAGCCGGTTTGCTGGCCTTATTAGGTGTAACGGGGGTTCTTGCAGCCCCATTGATTGGTCGGCTGGCGGACCGTTTTCATCCACGAACGATTATTGGACTGGGGTTGGTGTTGTCTACACTGGCCTACGTCGTCTTCTGGTTAAGTGGAACCCACATCGCTGGACTAATTGTTGGCATCGTGATTCTTGATTTGGGGACCCAATTCGGACAGGTCGCCAATCAGGCGCGCATCCAGAGCATCGATGTCCATGCTAGCAGCCGGTTCAATTCCGTCTTCATGTTCGGTTACTTCATGGGCGGGGCGCTCGGTTCGTTTTGCGGTAACGTCTTGTGGAACCTAGCTGGTTGGAACGGCGTTTGTGGATTAGCCGTCGTGGTACTGGTGATGGGCTTTTACGCGCACTTCATCCATTATCCACGCGTGGTGGCACGTCAGGCTCAGAATTAGTGCCACGACGAGAACTAGACATAGAGATAAGTCGCAATGATTGTTGTGAATGTTGTCAGGATTGATTGACTAAACGTGCAAGTCGCACGAAAGGTTTCAAAAACTTGGTATCAGATTTATCTAAAGCAATTGAACGAAATTAAAGATTCAACTGGCATTAAAGGAATCAATGAAAGATTGTGTGTGGCGTGGCGTTTGTGGCGGCATAGTGGACTATTTTCAGACGTCTTCGATTTGAGTCAGATTAGTCTTCTTATTTGGTGGAAGCAGCTTCTTTTGGATTGACCTATATTCGGCTTAAAAAATTACTAGAGGACACGCATTGTGCTAGTTAATTTGTCATGATTCATGGCTAAATCATGACAAGTTGGCGTCCTGTTCGTCAGCCGATGCGCGTCTTAGGCCGACCTCCGGAGCTGGCTGACAACGCTGGAACAGGGCGGACATCGATTTGAACTCACGCAGAAAAACACTGCGTAATTTCAAATACGAGTCTTCTTCTAGCCCGGGAAATTCACCCGGACAAGAAGAATTTCGCCCTTGAGCATTGGCAGCCAGCCCCTCCAGTCGGGAACCCGCTCGAATGGCGGATGAACGACCACCTATCTGGGTACAACTGACCACTGAATATTAAGTGACTGGTCCTTCAAGCAAACTTTTAATCGGAGTCAATAATGCTTTATCACACTTAATCACTGAAAAAATCAGTTGAATTTTATTCGCAAGATTCAACGGACAGTGGCCTTGAAATGAGTTGATTAAATTGCCGTCGTTTGGAATTCGAGACTTTGCTATCTCCAACGACTAGAGAAAGTTCTGACAAATTCAGTGAAACCGCGATTCGAAAAGTTAAAACATGGGTTAGGAAGCTTAGCTATCATTAGAACCAGTCTGACAGTTGAATGTCAAAATGACTTTGGACTATGAATCAACGACTAATCTAAGAAAAAGTTGAGTTCGCACACGTCTGCCTTTCGAATACCATCCAGGCTGGAAGGTGTTTCTGACAATGCTCAGCGATGAAATTTCACTTAGCAAGCGTCTTTTGCTTGGTTAGTGAAAGACCAGTATTTAAGACGTGGGTTGTCGGCTTAAATCTGTGTCCATCGCGTTCCAGCGTTGTCAGAAATACCTGGAAGCCGGTGTAGGACGAACAACACGACAGCTTTACGCTAACTCGCTTTGTTTCCAGCGGGTCTCAGCTGGCAGCACTTGAACTTAGAAATTGTCATGATTTAACCATTTTTAAAGCTAAATCATAACTAGCACAACGCATTAGAGGACAAGTATTTATAAACGAACGGTTACAGATTACTCGCAGATTATTAACGTTTGTGTAATAACTTAATAATTGGTATAGGCGTTGCTTGCGGATGACGACTAATCAATGTGAAGTCTGACGATGATGAATCCGATGTATCTTAATCTGAATCGAGGTTGAACTTTAGTTTACACACAACTCGATTAAAAGGATTGTATTTCAATAAAAATGGTCTAAACTCTAGTTATTCATGTTAGAAGATGTTACATGAAATCTAAATAAGAGGGTTTTGCTATGCGAATTGAAGCAGATTGTATTGGTGAGTTAGCGGTTCCAGACGATGCCTTATATGGGATTCATACCTTGCGTGCGGTTCACAATTTTCCGATTTCTACGGAATTGATGCATCCGCTGATTATTCAAAGCCTCGTTCAAATCAAGAAGGCCGCTGCTAGTGTCAATGCGGCTGCTGGAACCTTAACGAGTGCTAAGGCGCAAGCCATTATTGCGGCATGCAATCAGTTGCTGCTCGGACGTTACGCGGATAACTTCATTGTCCCAGCGATTCAAGGTGGTGCCGGCACTTCGGCGAACATGAACGTCAATGAAGTCGTTGCTAATCTGGCGCACCAATTAGTGCCAGCGGTGACCGTGCATCCCAACGATGACGTCAACCAATCACAATCGACCAATGACACGTTTCCAACGGCTGGTAAAATGGCACTGCAGATCCAACTGCCAGGTTTATTGACGGCCCTCAGTCGACTAGTCCAGACGCTGTTAGTCAAGTCTCAACGTTATCAGGACGCCATCAAAGTTGGGCGAACCCAGCTTGAAGATGCGGTTCCTACCACCTATGGACGGACCTTTCATGCCTATTACCAGTTGTTCAAACGCGATTTGAGCCGGATTCGGCAGGCGGGGGAACAGTTACAGTTGGTCAATTTAGGTGGGACGGCAATTGGGACTGGCATCAACGCCACTGCGACCTATCAGCAGCAGATTCTGCAACAGCTACAACGGAATACGGGGTTAACTTTGGTCGCTGCGGATGATTTGATCGACGCGACGCAAAATTGTGATTTGTTTGTCGCCTTTTCGGCCGCGATGAAGACTCTAGCTGTCGACCTATCGAAATTCAGCAACGACTTACGATTGTTGGCGAGTGGTCCCCAAGCCGGATTTGGTGAGCTGAATTTACCTGCTCAACAAGCTGGCTCCTCAATCATGCCTGGAAAAATCAACCCAGTTATTCCAGAAGTGGTCAACCAAGTCGCGTTTGAAGTGATGGGCAACGATACAACGGTCACTATGGCGGCGGAGGCTGGTCAACTGGAGCTCAATGCTTTTGAACCGATCATGTTACGCGCCTTGTTGGCCAGTGAAGCCCATTTACAGCACGCTATTGAAACGCTGGTCGATCACTGTGTTCGGCAATTGACGGTCAACCGGGAACGGTGCGCAGACCAAGTCGCACACTCCGCAATCACCGCAACGGTCCTAGCACCGTATCTAGGTTATGAAATGACGACGATCCTGATCAAGGAAGCATTGGCTGCCCATCAAGCCATCCCGGTATTACTACGCCAGCGCGAATTATTACCAGAAGCCCTCATTGAACAATTATTCTCACCAACCGGACTAATGCAGCCCCGGATGGCCCAGACACCACCGTTGAACGTGGCCGCAAAGTAACGTTCAAGATTAACCAGGTGACATGAATTAACGCAAGGCAATCGATTGTAAAAAAATAGACGTGTCAGGATTTTCAATAATTCTGATACGTCTATTTTAGATTGATTTGGGTAGTGGCGCTGGTTTGAATGCCAGTGCACCCGCTAGGTCCAGCTTGTTGCAAGCACTAATGTAAGTTCACAAGCGCAAAGACGATTGGAATTGTGACGACGCTTAAAATCGTTGAAATACTCATGAGTGCGACCGCCGGGCCGGGGTTGCCATGGACTTTCAGCGAAAATAAAACGACGATACCGGCGACTGGGCAGGCAGCCATCAACACGGTCGTATACAGCGGCACACCAGTGATTCCCATCAGCTGCAGGACGACGATCGCTAGGTAGGGGAACAGCAAATTACGGAGCAACAGCACCCACCAGAGGCGCTTATCAAGTGTGGCGCGATTTAGTTTGACATCCGCCAAGCTATTACCGATGACGATCATCGATAGCGGCGTGTTGACTGAGCTGACGTATTTAATCGCACTATTCGCGATGGTCGGTAACCGAAATGACGTCACGAACAGAATTAAACCGACCACGATGGCAATGATATTGGGATTCAACACGATTTGCTTGAAGTTTTCACGGCGGTTCCCTTGTCGGCCAGTAAACAGGCTAATGCCGTGCGTCCAACTGAAAATGTTAAAGGCTGCCAGCGATGCGACCGCGAAGAAGACACCGGTCGCGCCGAATAGTGAGCTGGTCAGTGGAATGCCCATAAAGCCAGCGTTCGAATAAACGGAACCGTAGCGCATAATGCGCCGCAAATTTGGATCTGCCACCGGTTTGAATAATAGCTGAGTCACAATAATCATAATAATGTAAATGATGATAATCCCGACAATCACGCGTGCCAGTAACTGCAATCGGTCCGCCGAGAACGATTGCTCAAACGCCTGAATAATCAGGCAGGGTGAAACGATGTACAATAGAATGTTCGTTAAGTCAGTCGAAGTCTGGGCATGCATAAAGCCGAGCTTATTCACCAGTAGTCCGACCAACATCAGAATGAACATCAAAACAATTTGACTCGTAAGTTGCGTAAGATTCATGTGCATGACCCCAATAAATTAGAATAGTCCCATTATTGGGGTTGGTACGGGCGTTTGTCAATACGCGTTTAAGCGGAGTGATGGGCCTGAGCAACGTCGACGTGGTGCTTGAGGTGTGGAAAGACGTGGTGCTTGAGGTGTGGAAAGACGTGGTGATCCGACCAGCCCATGATGGCACCTTGGGCGATTAGGGCAAAGGCGGTACCGAACCCGATCGCACGCAGGTGTCCAGTGGCGAAAAATGAGATGACGATGATCGCGAGAGGTGGCAGATAACTGGTCCATTGCGCGATGATGGCTGAGCCGTGGAGGAACCGGAACCGTAAAATGTACGATAAGTCATCGTTGGGATGTTGAATTAAATTACACCGTTGATAAATGGACACGGCCGCGGCCACCCCTAACAAGCCTAAGACGTTGAGAATCAGGCGCGGAATCAGTGGGAGTGCCGGAATTCTCAGCCAATCCCAGAAATAGCCGATAAACTGCACGAGGTAGCTAAACGGCACGATGTATAGGAGATTAGAAATAAAGCGGCGCCGGTCAAAATGCCCCAATAACAGTTGATTGAGGATGGTGACGACCACGCCGTATAAGAGGAGTGTCGTTCCGAGTGAGATATGCGTCCAGTCGGAGAGGTTAACGCTGGAGCCAGTCCAGACCGCACTCCCGAGACTAGTTGAAATCGTCAGAGCATTAGCGGCAGAATTAAGTAAGATGGAAAAAATTAAGAAACCAAAACGTTGACGAAAATCTGGAATATTCAACACGACGAAGCGACCTTTCGATTAACAGAATGTAAACTCATTATAACCGCTTTCACGAGCAGTTGTCACGGCCAGACTCATGAAAATATGCTATACTAGTTCCACGAATAGTTTTTACGGTTGAAGGACACTTCAAGAATGCGGACTACTTTTGGGTTGGGTAGTCGCTTCTTGACGTGTCTTTTTTGGGAATTAGGAGGTTCTATGGATTACGTTGGTAGTTTAGCATTAATTTTAATCGTGACCGCGGTCGCTGGCCATTTGAGTGTCCGCATGGGCTTACCGGCCGTGATTGGTCAGTTATTGAGTGGTATCGTCTTGGGTCCCGCTGTGCTCGGCTGGGTCTCAGCCACGAGTTTCATCAAGGACTTCGCCGAACTGGGCGTTATCATTTTGATGTTCATGGCCGGGTTGGAAAGTAATTTACAGTTATTAAAAAAATATTGGCGTCCCAGCCTGTTAGTCGCCGTGCTGGGGGTGATTTTGCCCGTCGGCGTCATTGATTGGTGCAGTCAGATGTTTCATTTGAATGCCACTGAAAGTTTGTTTTTGGGCGTGACCTTTGCGGCGACGTCGGTTTCCATTTCTGTGGCCGTGTTGAAAGAACTTGGCGCACTCGATGGTAAGGAAGGCACCACGATTTTGGGTGCGGCCGTCGTGGATGACGTACTGGCCGTGCTGATTTTAAGTCTGATGATTAGCCTATTCGGTAGTGAAGTCAGCGGTGGAGGGAGTCACGCCTCGACGAATCTGGGGTTGTCGTTAGCGATTCAGCTGGCGTTCTTCATTGCCTTGTTCTTCGTGGTCAAATGGGTCGTGCCACACTTGATGGCGGTCGGGAATGCACTATTAGTGCCGACGTCGATTACGCTGATGTCGCTGGTGATTTGTTTTGGCCTCTCTTATTTAGCCGATATGATTGGCCTGAGTGCCGTGATTGGGGCATTTTTCGCTGGTATTGCAGTTGGTCAGACCGATTATCACGAGGTCATTGATGACCATATCCAGCCGATTGGGAATGCGGTCTTCATCCCCGTCTTCTTCGTCAGCATCGGCTTGAACATGTCATTTAAAGGCTTCTTGAGCGATTTCTGGTTCATTGTCGTGATTACGATTGCGGCAATCATCACGAAATTACTCGGGGCCGGAATTGGTGCACGTTTAGCCGGCTTCAACTGGTTGAGTGGGTATGAAATCGGGGCCGGGATGGTCTCGCGGGGTGAAATGGCGCTGATTATTGCGCAGATTGGGTATCAAGGAAAGTTGTTGTCAGCTGACCGGTATTCGGCAGTTATCACGGCAATTATTCTGACAACCTTGATTGCCCCGTTGCTCCTGCGTGGGGCAGTTAAACGGCAGGCAGCTGCTTGAGTCTGTGGTCAGTCGTTATCCGATTAGCCGTTAATTGATACAAATGGATTTGAAGAAAAGACCGGTTTGGCGATGATTGCCAAATCGGTCTTTTGCATGCTATTCAGTTGGCAGTCGTTGAAAATGGACTTCAGCGAGTTGGTCATAGTGGTTGGTCGCGACCAGTTCAAAACGTTGCTGATGCGCCACGGCAGTGAACAGTGGAATGCCAGTGCCGAGGATGATCGGTGCGATTTGAATGTAGAGGTCGTCAATCAGGTCCGCGGCGAGTAGTGGCATTAAGACGCCGGCGCCACCAACGATCCAGATGTTACGACCGGGCGCTAGTCGGAGGTCTTGAACAATGTCTGCAACCGGGCTGTTGGTGAATTGCGTGCGCTCGTCACCTGGTTGCGGCTGGCTCGTCATCACAATGTTGCGAGTCGCTGGATTGTAAGGATTGATGAGCTGATCGGTCGTTTGTTCTATCGTGTACTCGTAAGTATGGCGACCCATAATGGCCGTATCAACTTGCTGCATGAACGCTTCGGTAGGGGCATCGTTAGCGCCGGGCGTCTGGAATAACCAGTCGAGACGATTATCTTTAGTCGCAAGGTAACCGTCAATTGAAATGGCCCCATAAAACTGAACTTTACGCATGATTCGACACCTACTTTATCTTTAGTAGTCACATTGTACCATGTTTTCCAGCGCTACACTTACTGAACTCCGGTAAAAGTTCAGTTGCATAATTAATGGACGAGTGGGTGGCGCGGAAAATGGCACAAGCACCGGCGAAACGTTCTAACCACTTGAATGTCGTGAACAGTACTGTTTTGGTGGTTTCCAATTACGGTCGTCTCCGCTATAATTGGACTAGCATTTCATACAATTCAGCATGATTGTTTGCAATCTGCTGGTCTGGTTCGTAAACTGCCCAGAATAAAAAACCAAGAACTTCAGTAATCGGAGGTAGGAGAATGAATGCAACTCGTAACGTTATTATTGATTGCGATCCCGGAATCGATGACAGTTTAGCTTTATTACTGGCATTAAAATCACCGGCACTTAATGTGATTGGGATTACGATCGTTTGTGGGAACGTGCCCACCCACATCGGGGCAGAAAACGCCCTCAAAATTTTAGATTTGGCAGACCGATTGGATATTCCGGTCTACTTAGGCGCCAACCGTCCACTGGAAGTGCCGTACACCAGTGCACAAGACACGCACGGTGATGATGGCCTCGGGAATAGCCAGATTCCGGAAGTCACAGCGGTTCGGCCGATTCAGGATGCCGTTTCCTTTATTGTGGATACACTGACCGAAGCACCGACCACGTCAATTCTGGCATTGGGACCACTGACCAATATTGCCACGGTACTACAGCGTGACCCGCAACTATTTGAACAAGTCGAACAGTTTACCTTGATGGGCGGCAGTTATCGCAGTCATGGCAATTGTTCACCAGTGGCAGAATATAATTTCTGGTGTGATCCGGATGCGGCCAAAGTCGTCTTTGATTTAATGCCGGTCCCGATTCAAATGGTCGGCTTAGATGTCACGCGAAAAATCGTCTTAACGCCGAGTTTGTTGACGTATATTAAAGACATCAATCCTGAGCTAGGATCCTTTGTCGAAAAAATCACCAAGTTCTATTTTGATTTCCACTGGCAGTACGAACGGGTGATTGGCTGCGTCATCAATGATCCGTTAGCCGTGGCTGCGATGATTGACCCGGCCATTTTAGCGGGCTTCGAAAGTTATACGACGGTGGCGACGACGGGGGTTGCCCGCGGTCAGTCGATTGTCGATGACCATGACTTCTGGCACACGCCGGCTAATAGTGAAATTATGACGGATGTTGATGTCCCAGCATTCTGGCGGTTATTCCTGACGACTGTATTCGGGGCGACCGAGCCTGATTTGACCCAAGTCCTGAACCAATTGGTGACGCCATGCGAAAAATAAAGACGCGGACGATTACCTTACTAGCGCTGTGCATCGCTTTGAACTTCGTCGGGAGTAACATTGCACTGATGCTAAAATTACCGATTTACCTTGATTCGATTGGCACGGTCCTCGCTGCGGCGGTCTTTGGGCCACTCGGTGGGATGCTGGCTGGTGGTGCGACGGGTGTGATCGTCGGTGCCACGACTGATTTATACTCACTATTTTTCATGCCAGTTCAATTGGTGACGGGGCTAGTCGCTGGTCTGCTCTACCGGCGGGTCAAACCGGGAACATGGTGGTCTAACTGGTGGTTAGCGGCGGTCATCTCGTTACCCGGCACACTGTTGTCGACGGCAATTACCGTGATCCTATTTCAAGGCATCACGTCGTCAGGTTCCAGCATGCTAGTCCAACTGTTATTAGGGACTGGAATGGCAAAACCACTGGCAGTGTTCTTGATTCAGGTGGGTACTGATTACCTCGACCGTTTTATTACGGTATACGTGGTCGCGCTGGTGTATCGCGCCTTACGCTACAAATTACCACAAGCTAATTAGAGCCGTTTGATATAAAAATATTAATCGCTAAAAATGATCTTCAGCCAGTTCGGGTGACCTCACTTGAGCTGGCTTTTTTGCACGGCAATATTACGAGTGAAGAATCCGTGCCGACATCATTGAAAGCGTGACTGTTATCAATTAGGATTAAATATGATTAAATTGTGCTATTTTTGGAGCTCAAGTGCTACCAGCTAAGAACCGCTGGAAACAAAGCGAGTTAGCGTAAAGCTGTCGTTTTGTTCGTCCTACACCGGCTTCCAGGCATTTCTGACAACGCTGGAACGCGATGGACACAGATTTAAGCCGACAACCCACGTCTTAAATACTGGTCTTTCACTAACCAAGCAAAAGACGCTTGCTAAGTGAAATTTCATCGCTGAGCATTGTCAGAAACACCTTCCAGCCGGGATGGTATTCGAAAGGCAGATGTGTGCGCACTCGACTTTTTATTGAATTAGTCGTTGATTCTTAGCCGCGGTCATTTTGATAGTCAACTATAAGACTAGTTTCTAATGATAGCTAAGCTTTCTTGCTTGTGCCATCAGACGAGCGACTTAACTGAAGTTGTTAGAATTTTCTCTGGTCGCTTGACGTAGCAAAACCTTGAGTTCTAAACGTGGCTGCTGAAAGATTAAATTACTGATTTGTCGTTCACCGCTCCAAAGTGAAATCAGACTTCAAAATGGGTGTTTATCTCCACTTTGAGGTCTGATTTTGTGGTTTTGGGCGATGTCTCCACGGTGAGTTGAGAATTTGGCGTTTTTTTCGGCAATCTCTTCTAAGTATTAGGTAATTTTATCAACTGAATTCAAGACTAGTTGCCATTGAAGTTTACGGTATTGAACTGGGACAGCGACGGCAGTAAAAAACAGGCAGATGAAATTCGTTGTATTCAAAAAACGACGCCTCAGATTGAGACGTCGTTTAGTATCGGATGTGGTGTTCATAGTGAACAACGGGTTTTCAAGAGCGCACGGCAACTAATCGCGCCGGCTCATTTTACCGTCTTCAATCTGATACACCACATCGCAGTCGTCAATGAGACGTTGGTCATGGGTCACCATGACGATCGCCTTGTTGTGTTGGTGGGCTTCAGTGGCGAGGCGTTTGACCACGTCGATTGAACGCGGGGTATCCAAGCTGGCAGTGGGTTCGTCGGCGAGGATAACGCTGGGGTCGTTGTAGAGTGCGCGGGCGATGGCGACCCGTTGACGTTCACCACCGGAGAGGTCACTCGGGTAAGCATTGCGGACCTCAGTTAAGGCTAATTCAGCTAGTAATTCATCCGTACCTGATTGGTTGAACTTCCGTTTTGCCATTTTGTCGACTAATTTGAACTGCTCACGGACGGTGAGAAACGGAATCAGGTTGGAGCTTTGCAGAATAAAGCCAATTTCGTTAAACCGGTAGGCGAGTCGTTGTTTCTCGGTCTGATTGGTCAGTGGCTGGCCGTTTAAAACGACTTGCCCGCTGGTTGGCGTTTGGAGGCCGGCCGCAATCGTCAAGAAGGTCGACTTACCGGAACCGGATGGCCCGATGATGGCCACAAATTGTCCAGCACTGACTTCGAAGTTGGCGTCAGTTAGGGCGTTGACTGCCGTATGACCGTGACCGAATTGTTTATTGATATTTTTTAAAGCTAAGACTGGTTGTGTCATGTTAACGATTCCTCCTTATCCAATGGCGACGACTGGGTCGATTTTAGCAACGGTCCGCCATGAAAGCAGGGCGCCGACCACGGCCGCTAAGAGTAGCGCGATGCTGTAGATACCGAATTGTGGCCAATCAATGGCGAACGGTAAACCAGCCGGCATGATTTGGGCGAGACCAACCGTTATCAATAAGCCAATCCCGATACCAATGATGGCCATCGCAACGCTTTGCGTGAGTAAGGCGGCTAAAATGTGCTTGGTTCCGATACCTTGGACCTTTAAGACACCGAACAAGGCTTGTTTTTGCAAGGTCAAAACGAACATGAAAATCCCGATGACGGCCAAAGCAATCACGAACAAGAAGTAGATCATCGTGTTAAGTGTCAGTTGTTCCGCACTGTAGCCAGGCAGTTTTTCAATGAAGGTCGCGATGCTCAATCGTTGCATGTCGCCGTGTTTTGAGTTCTTGAAGTGACTCTTCTTGGTGACGAACGCATTGACGGGTTGTTGGTCACCACTCATCACGGGATTGCCTTTGAGCCGGTTTAGCGTCGCAACATCGGTATAAACGGTTGGTGCAATACTGTAAGTGCTGGCTTTAAAGGTTCCGACGATTGTGACGTAATGGTCGGTCGTCCCAATGCGGACTTTTTGCCCGAGGTGGTAGCCCTTATCCTTGAGTGCGGCAGAAATCAGTAGTTGGTTTTTACCATTGATTTTATGGCCGGTCAGGACCTTAGGCATCAGGAAACTGTCGCGGGTCGTTCCAAAGGCACTGGCAGTTGTCTTGAGTCGGTTGTTGGTGGTCCGAAGTGTTCCGGACAAACTGGCTAGTGGCGCGATATCATCGCCGGTCAGGTGCTTTTGATCCGCCAACTTAAGCTGGGACGCAGAGAGGGTCTGGTTCGCGTCTTTATTCAAGTACACGGTCTGAGCATGCCACTGGTCGACCGCTTGACGGTTACCGTTGGAAAGGCCATTTGCCAGTCCCGCCAGCATGAAGACGACGAGGGCAATCAGTAACAAAACGCCACTGAGTAAGCCGTAGCGCAGCTTTTCATGCCCCATTTCTTTTAATCCTAAATACATTGCGATTCCTCCCTTAATTTCGTTTATCAAGTGATAAATGAATGGTTTTATCTTAGCACGCTGATTCCCTAAAAAGCAAACTTTTTATTCAAAACAGAAGATAAATCATTTCGAAATGGTTCCAAAGGCTGGTATGATTAACTTATTGAATAGAGAGGCAGGTAATTATTAATGGTCAAGAAGCAGTTTAACCACCGGGCCGCCGTGATTGCAGGGGTTACTGGTGGCATTATCTCTGGTCTAGTTAAGTTAGGGTGGGAGAATGTGTTACCGCCACGCACGCCTGAACGGGACCAAACCAATCCCCCACAACAATTATTGCAACAAATCGGCGTCCCTGCCAGTTTAACGCATGCGACGTATACCTATTCGGGACAGCAATTGCCGGGTGTCAGCTATGTGATGCACTTTGGTTTTTCAACGACTTTTGCGGTCGCCTACAGTATCTGGGCTCGCAAACATCCACAAGCCAAGGGCGGCAGTAGTGCCCTCTATGGCTTAGGCGTCTGGACGGCCTTCCATCATATCCTATTGCCAGCATTGGGAACGGTCCCGGCTGCCAAGGATCAACCGATGGCGGAACACGTCTCTGAAGGTATCGGCCACGTGTTATGGATGTGGACAGCTGACTGGGTCAGTGAAGCAGTCTACGACCGGATGACGCGCTCAAAATAGTGACGTTGTCAAAATGTAGGCTAGTTTGAACGTTTTGTGCGTGGTGACTGAACGTTAACTTAAAATACGAAAGCTTTAGCTTGAATTGGCACTGATGATGGTGATGATTCAAGCTAATTTTTTTGATTTGTGGGAGGTCGATTGTCCAAAAAGATTGGTCTGAGGGAGTGGCCGGCTGTCATAAAAAACGATTAGGCGGACTGCTTATACTTGTCGGTCAGGGGCACTGCGGCTGAGTATGCGACCGATAATGCCTGCTGGGGACAGGTGGGTGACAACTTCTGAAACCGACAGACTACCGGAGTGTGCTGGATTCGGATTTCGAGTAATCACTAATGTTCGGCTTTTGCCTCAACCCCAATGACACTTTAGCCGCCAGACCGGTGAATTATGAGGCATCATGCGGATACTAACTGCCAAGCTGACAGGCGTCCACGACAAAATTTCGGGATTTTTTAATTTAATTCTCATATTATGATTAGATGTGCTAAAATATTAATATTGTGTGTCAAAGATTAATTAAATATCCACTAAATGAGAATGGGGCGGAATAGCTTGGCTAAGCAGGGAAAGATGAAGCGGTACCGTCAGTTTCGATTAAGTTTGGGCTGGCAAATATTGATTGGACTCGTATTAGGTATTATTTTGGGCGTCGTTTTTTATGGCAATAAGACGGCCATCACCGCGATGCAGAATATTGGGACCATGTTTATCAGTCTGATCCAGATGATCGTGCTACCAATCGTGGTGGCCTGTCTGATAACGGGGATCGCGAATATGGGCGATTTGAAGAAACTTGGTCGAATCGGTGGAAAGACGATTATTTACTTTGAAGTCATGACCACGATTGCAATCGCGTTAGGGTTATTGATGGGTAACGTCTTCCATCCCGGCGATTACATTGATATTCACCAGTTGCACGCCTCGAGCATCAGTCAGTATGTGCAGACGGCCAAGACCGTCTCACACAACGGCATCTGGTCCACGGTGATGGGCATTATCCCGACAAACGTGTTCAAGTCACTTTCAGCTGGTGACATGATTCCGGTCATTTTCTTTGCGGTCTTCTTCGGTTTAGGAACCGCGGCGATCGGCGAACAGGGCAAAATCATTTTGGACTTCATGAATGCCGTGGCAGAAGCGATGTTCAAGGTCACTAATTGGGTCATGCACACGGCGCCAATCGGGGTCTGTGCGTTGATTGGTGTCACAGTGGCAGAGATGGGATTAAAAGCCTTGGCACCACTGGGTTATTTCATCATTCTGGCCTATATCACGATGGCGCTCTTTATTGTGGTCGTGATGGGTATCGTCGGTAAATTGTTCGGGTTAAACATCTGGCATTTATTACGCGTGATTCGCGATGAAATGGTACTCGGTTTCTCAACGGCGAGTTCTGAAGCAGCCTTACCACGGATTATTGATAAAATGGGTAAGTACGGCGTTAGTGAAGGCATCGTCTCGTTCGTGATTCCAACGGGTTATACCTTCAACTTGGATGGTTCGGCGATTTACCAATCATTGGCGGCGCTTTTCTTGGCACAAGCGTACGGTATTCACCTGTCACTGAGTCAACAAATTACGTTACTGGTCGTTTTGATGATTACGTCCAAAGGGATCGCCGGGGTGCCCGGCGCTTCGTTCGTGGTTTTGCTGGCGACGATTTCAACGATTGGCGTTCCCGTACAGGGCCTGGCCTTCATCGCCGGAATCGACCGGCTTGTTGATATGGGGCGGACGGTTGTGAACGTGGTTGGTAATTCATTGGCTGCGGTCATCATCGGAAAGTCCGAGAACGAGTTTGACAGTGCGCAAAGTGAGCACTATTTGGCAGAAATTCGAGCTGGTCGGGCGCGGACAACGGCCAAATAAGGGCGATTGCGACCGATTAATTCAGTAATTTCAAATGGCACGACAATTGCCTGGTGAACTGGGCGTTGTCGTGCCATTTAATATCTGGATTTCCATAAACGCGGTGGTTACCTTAAGTGCGATGATTATTGTGATCTGCAGCCTAATCAGCTCAACGGCACCATGCAAGCCAATAGTTTGACCGTCTAATTGGTCGCATATTGGTCAATTATTGAGTGTTACTTGTTGTCAGAGTGATTTAAGCAGTTATAAAAATAAATGAGGATAATAATTGAGATACGGAGGAGTGAGGACATGATTGGGACGTTTTTCAATACTGGCATGATTTTGGCCGGATGTATCGTTGGCTATTTCTTTAAAAAAGGGATCAAACCAGCCTATCACGATATTTTGATTCAGGGGCTGGGATTAGCGGCTTGTGTGATTGGAATCAATGCGGTTGTTCAGCGGATGCCGCAAAGCAAGTATCCGGTGCTATTCATCGTCAGCCTGGCAGTTGGTGGACTGATTGGGCAAGCACTAGATATTCAGGGCCGTTTTGACCGGTTGGTGGGCAGGCTGGCTGGTGGCAATTTAGCTGAAGGACTGGCCACGGCCATCTTGTTGTATTGCATTGGCTCATTGTCGATTCTGGGACCGATTGAAGCCGCTTTGAAGCACGACTACACCTTTTTGTTCACCAATGGGATGCTGGATGGGATCACGTCGATCGTTTTAGCGTCGACCTTTGGCTTTGGCATCGCACTGGCGGCTGGGGTGTTATTTTGCTGGCAAGGCAGCATTTATGTGCTAGCGTTGCTGTTAAAAGGCGCACTGAGTACGGTAATGCTCAATGAAATCACGATTGTTGGTGGGATTCTGATCTTAGCATCCGGTCTTGGCCTGCTGAAAATCAAGCAGTTCAGTACACTCAACTTGTTGCCATCGTTGTTGATTCCACCGCTTGTGATTAGTGTAATGCAATTGATATTCTAAAACATGTTGCGCTAGTTTCTCTTTAGCCTTAAGGATGGTTAATACGTGCCAAGTTGGCGTTCTGTTCGTCAGCCGATGCGCGCCCTAATCCGACTTCTGGGGCCGGCTGACAATTGCTGGAACATAGCCAACGTCGATTTGAACTCACACAGAAAACCACTGTGCAATTTCAAATACGAGTCTTATTCTAAGCCGAAAGCACCCCACTTCCGACTAAGAATAATTTGGCTATTGAGCATTGTCAGCCGGCCCCGCCAGTCGGGAAGCCGATCGAATGGCGGATGAACGACCACCTATCTGGGTACAATTGACCACTGAATATTCGGTAACTGGTCCTTTAGGTAAACTTTTTTAATAAGTATCGATGGTGACCTATGGCATTCGAGTACTGAAAAGATGACCTGAATATTATTAACTAATTTCAATGCCACTAACTTCAACTGAACTAGTCTTGAAATTAGTCAGTAAAATCACCTTCGCTTAGAACTCAAGATCTTGTTATCTCAGAAGCCTTGAGGGTAAAGAAATTAATTATTTGTTAGAAAACAGTCTAACGGTTCAATATCAAAATGACCGTGTACCAAGGAACCAACGACTAACTCAATAGAAAGTTGAGTACGCACACATCTGCCTTTCGAATACCATCCCGGCTGGAAGGTATTCTGGGCAAGGCCCAGTGGTGAGATTCCACTTAGCAAGCGTCTTTTGCTTGGTTAGTGGAAGACCAGTATTTAAGACGTGTTTTGTCGGCTTAAATCTGCGTCCACCACGTTCCGGCCATTGCCCAGAATGCCTAGAGGCCGGGGTAGGACGCATCCACAATAGCAATTTTACGGTAACCCGCACTGTTTCCAGCGGGTTTCAGCTGGCAGCTCTTGAACTTAGAAATAGCATGATTTAATCATGAATCATGACAAATAACTAGCACAATACGTATTTTCATGATTTGGCGTATGGGTAACGTGACTTGTCGCCAGCGCACAACGCACCCCTTGAGCGGTTGTTGATTGAACCGCTCAAGGGGTGCGTTATTTAGTTGGGATGGTGTTTTGAAACTTTTCAACCGCGCTCAAATTAAATGGTGCCGGCCGTTAAACAGTTGCCGGTTGCGTTCAAGGTGTTGATGGATATGGTCCAGCAATAGGTCATGGGACAGCGGGGTGGTCGTGCTCAAGGGTGGCAACGGAAATCGCTCGTCAATATCGATTGTCGCCGGATTGATGGCGTCATTGGCGACCAGGGCCACGGCAAGGCTAGTCGGGGTATGCTGGTACATTAAATCGTTGCGAATCGCGAATCGGATTTGTTGTTGATTGGCGAGTTTGATATACCGATTCAATATGTCCTCATCGAGGAGACCGTGTAGTAACAACTGGTAGTCGGGGTGGGCGTCATCTCAGTTTGCAGTTCGGCAGAATAGTCCCGCATCAGCGCCTGTGTGAACGTGATGCCGAGGTCGATGCGTTCATGAAACGTGCCGAGGTTGCGGTGTTGTTCATCAGGATGCAAGACAGGGGTCCCAAACAGAGCGGATTGTAAATGTTTGTCGATTTGGTCATCAGTGCGTGTCATTTCGGTCAAATCCTTTCGCAGTCATTAACAAAATGATTAATTAGCTTTTACTACTATTGTAATGAAGAAAGCGCTTTAATCAATAGAAACTTTGATTAAAATTTCACAACGATTGTTATGAACCATGACTAAAACGCGCCAGGGCTAAAATTTAGAGACAGTCCAGTTGAAACCGCTGGAAGTAGTACGGGTTTATGTAAATTTTCAGTAGTAGTTGCGTTCTTTTCTAATTTTCCGGGAATCTAGGTAATCGGGTCGCGTTGACAGCAATTAACAAGAACCACCACGCGGTTTCGATGACTGACGACCATATTATCTTAACTAAGCAAGTGTCGTTGGCAAGATAGCCACGTGAAAAACTTTCGGTTATTAAAGCTGTTTTCTGAAATACTTCATGGTATGATACTTACATAGCTTGTTTGTAAGCTGAGCTTATTAAATTAATTAGAGAAACGGATGGTAACAGATGCCAAGACATTTACGTAAGCGGCGCCGTAATTGGACGCTACTCATAATTGCCATGGTGCTTTTGGGGGTCATTGGATTCACTAGTACACAGGTTTCCGACTGGATCGATGCATCATTCACGAATCGGCAAGCGAACCAAGCAGCCGAATCTAGTTCACAATCGGAACCGAAAACGGTCAATCAAGTTAAATTGAATGTGCCGTTGGTCAATCAGATGACAACACCACGTTTATATAATGGTTGTGAGGTCACATCACTGACGATGTTGATGAATTACGCGCATATCAACGTGACTAAGAATCAGTTAGCGGCGAAGATTACGAGTGTACCACTCACTTATTCAGATGGGGAACATGGGAATCCGAATTATGGCTTTGTTGGTGATATCACCGGTAATCAGCCAGGTTTGGGTGTTTATCACAAACCAATCTATCAATTGGCGAAGACCGAGACCAGTCACGTTAAGGACTTAACGGGGTCCAGCTTTAGCACGGTTCTGAAGCAATTAGAATTGGGTCGCCCAGTTTGGACGATTACAACGGCGTCATTTGCGCCCGTCAGCACGATGCAGACTTGGCAAACGCCACAAGGGTCCGTGAAGGTTACATATGATATGCACAGCGTTGTGATCGTCGGGTTCAATCGCGCTAAGAAAGTGATTTATATCAACAATCCATACGGCCACAAGCAACAAGCGGTCAGTTGGAAGAATTTCGAAGCGGCGTATAATCAAATGGGTAAGCAAGCCATCGTGTTAACCTTGCCACATTAAAATAATCATTGACCAGTTAAGGTCGTCTCAAGAAATGAAGCGTTAATTCTTGGGGCGGCCTTTTTGGCTACCGTAGAAAACATGGGGTGAGAGGGACGGAATTGAATGGTCAGTCACCGTGCAAACGTAGCGGTAAGTTAAGGACCAAAATCAACACCAGCTCAGCGGATAAAAGCGACGATCAATTAGCGGGTAAACGTAACCGCAAATCAGGCAAAATCGGCGCTGATTCTCAATGACGTGTGACTGAAATAGTCGGCTGTAACCTGATTGTAACAAGCATCTCCGGGTTTCCAGACTTGTTCATATTATTAACCATATAGGGGCGGTCGGTTGTTAACAAGCTGTAACTTAAATGAAACCGAATTGACGTCCTTTTCCGTTAAAATTGGCCTATGATTGGGTAGGATAAGAATGTTAATATTGATTATAATAAACTGTTGCTAGCAGGTTAATGACCGAACTTGGGGAAGTGGGCCGTTGACGACTTTCATTGTTTTATTGCGGATTCAGACATGGGGAGAGGGGCCGCATCATGAAAATTAGCAAGTTAGGTTGGGTCGTTGTTGTTGCTGTTGCAACTAGTCTCAGTGGGGGACTCACTGCAAAAGCGCAGGGGCAAGCCGTCGTTGATATCTCAGAGTGGCAGGGCCGTTTGACGCCCAGTCAGGTTCAGGCGATGAAGGGGCAAGTGTTGTTTGTCATCAATCGTCGCCAATATGGGATTGGTTACGTGGATCGGGACGCCGTCAATAATACGGCGCTGTATGTGCGTTATGGTATTCCATTTGGTGAGTATGATTTCTCGCAATTCACGGATGCAGCGAGTGCGCGGCGTGAGGCCCAGGCCTTCTATGCGCGTTCGAATAAAGCCGCCCGTTTTTATGCGTTGGATTTTGAGGTCGACACGGTCCGTTCGGGATCGACCAATGCGGCGGTTGCCGCTTGGTATCACGAGATGCGGTCGTTGACGAAGAAAAAACTGATTTTTTACTCGTACGCGTCCTTTGCATTAACGTATGCCAATCAAGCGCGGCAGCGTTTCGATGCGCAGTGGATTGGCGCAATCACGCGGAATCCACCGATTGTTCCGGCAGCGTTGTGGCAGTATACTGACCGTTACCATCTGGCCGGATTAGCTGCACCAGTCGATAACAGTCGCGTGATGACGGGCGTTCACCCCGTTTCATGGTGGCTGGGAACCACTAAAGCAGTTGTTCACCACGTTTCCAGTAAACGAGCCACCACGCCCGCGGTTGCGGTGTATCAACCACGGCCGGCGACAAGGCCAAGCCATCCCGTGATTAAGTTGGCAGTTACGTCGACGCGCAGTCAGTCATCGCCAACTAAATCAACGCCAGCCAAGCCGCGGGTCAAGCCAGTGGTACGAGCGACACGTGCAGTCAAGCGGTTGCATCAGACCAAACGAACCAGTCTGAAATCGTTATCAAAACAGCGGTCGACCAAGTCACGAACTAGCCAGCATTCAGTGAAGCCACTGGTAAAAAGCGCCACTGCCAAGCCGGTGGTGAAATCGGTGGCGCCGGTCCGTCATAAGACGATGCCGGTCGCTAAACGTAAAACCGTGACTAAGTCCAAACGGGTTCGCCGCGTTGCTAAGCCGAAACGGGCGCCCCGTTTAAGTCGCTCAAGGTCGAAGTCTAAAAATCGGCGGCACACTGTAAGCTTGAAGCGAGTTAGCCGTGCCAAGCGGTCAAGTAGCGCTCGGACCAATCGTCAACAGCGAGTTGTCAAGCAGAACCATGCTGTACATAAACCGATGCGGAACACTCGTCGTTGAATGCTGCTTCAAGTAGCTGACTGGGCCGTGGAACTGAGATTAGGTGTAACAGTAGTCAAGATTTAAATTGTTGGATAAATCAGGAGGGTATTTTTGTATGAACTTTAAACGTAAGATTCAATTGGGCATTGCAAGCGCGACTGGGATATTAGTCGTCGGTTTGTTCGCAGCCCCTTCAGTTACGAATGTGTTGCATGCGGCATCAGATACAGTCACGTCAGTTAGCCAAACTGCCGCACCAACGACGGTCAAAGGCACCGATCAAACGGTGAAGGCGACCGCTGCCAGTGGGACGAAAGGCAATTATAGTGTGAAGTACACCAAGGCCGGCACGAGTTCGACCACGGCCACTTATCGTCAAACTGACTATAACAATTCGAGCGATGCTAGCAAGCAAGTCAGTGCCGTCGCTGATACGCAGGGTGATAGTGTCAAGCTAAGCTCAGGCACCTCAGCCACGGTTCAAGGCACCATGGGCAAGGTCTATGTTCACTGGAACACGGGTAGTTGGTCCGTCACAACCATTGCGAACACCCAAGACGTTGCAACGAACCCGACTAAGTTTGCCAATCAAGTCAATACACAATTGCAAAAGCAAGACTTAACGGCGAAAAACGTCACCAGTGGTTCGGTCACGGTTTACAATACTGCTCAAAATGGGCAAGCTAATTCCGTGGAATGGCAAAATGGGGCCCAAGTTTCCAAGGTTCAAGGACAACAGGCCAATACGGTCATCAAGATTGCCGCACAAGCTAAAACCAACTAAATCAATTATGGACATCAGTCAGTCATGGGATGGGAACGATGACGAGCTGATGTTTTTTGTTGGCCTGAAATGAGCTGCATGCAACTGAACAGAATTTTTTTGTGGACCGACGAGCACGTGAGGTAATGCCGAGCGATTAAGATACGTAATAATGTCTGTTCAAATTGAGTTGTGACGATGCCGTTGTGGTGATGCTGATGATAGCTGTTAGTGACTTGCTGGATTGTGGTGATGTTTTGTTAGTTTGGCATCTAATTACAGCCGTGCTGTTCAGTTAAGCCTTGAATGAACGGACCTGACAAAACGTGATTGACATTTGGCAAGTGAGGGCTTATGATGACAGGTAATAATTAAAAAGTAGTGATCGTTAATTAGTAGTCGTCGACCCAACAGTTAAGCGACTCGGTGGTTGGTGTGAACCGAGCTGTGGTCGAGGATGAATTACATAACGTGAACTGCCATTGGCCGGATGATTTCCGTTACGAATCAATGAGCGATCACATTTGGTGATAACTTGGGTGGTAACGCGGAAAACTCGTCCCTGTTTTTAGACAGGGACGAGTTTTTTTCTTTTTATCCGGGACAACGACTAAGGAGGAACAGCATGAATATTATTGATGATTTAAAATGGCGCGGCGCCATTAACCAACAGACTGATGAAGCTGGTTTGAAGGGACTCACTGAGAACCAATCCGTTTCGTTATACTGTGGGATCGACCCGACTGGTGATAGTATGCACATCGGGCACTTGATTCCATTCATGATTTTAAAACGATTCCAGTTAGCTGGACATCACCCATACGTCGTCGTTGGTGGTGGGACTGGTGCTATCGGGGACCCATCAGGTAAAAATTCGGAACGTAAATTACAGACGATGGACCAAGTTAAGCATAATCAGGATGGCTTGAACGCACAGATGCATAAGCTGTTCGGTTCCGATGAAAACTTTTCGATCGTCAATAACTATGATTGGTTATCGAAGATTTCATTATTAGACTTTTTACGTGATTACGGGAAGTTGTTCAGTGTGAACACCATGCTGAACAAGGAAGTCGTGGCGAGTCGGCTGGAAGTCGGGATTTCATACACGGAATTTACGTACCAAATCTTGCAATCAATCGACTTCTTGCACCTATACCGTGCAGAACACGTCCAATTACAAATTGGGGGTGCTGACCAGTGGGGCAATATTACTGCCGGAACTGATTTGATTCATCGCTTGGAAGGTAACGACGCGAAGGCTTATGGACTGACGATTCCGTTACTATTGAAGGCTGACGGGACCAAGTTTGGTAAAACCGCGGGTGGTGCTGTCTGGTTGAACCCTGAACGGACCTCTCCATACGAGTTCTACCAATTCTGGATCAATCAGGACGACCGAGATGTGGTCAAGTATCTTAAGTACTTCACATTCTTGAGCCATGAAGAAATCGACCGTTTAGCTGAGACCGTTAAGACTGCACCTGAAAAGCGGGAAGCCCAACGTCGCTTAGCAGAAGAAGTCACGGAATTCGTCCATGGCAAGGAAGCGGTCGTTGAAGCTGAAAACATCACCAAAGCTTTATTTACGGGTGACGTTCAGAACTTGACCGCTGACGAAATCGAACAAGGTTTTAAAGGTGTGCCTTCTGCGGATGTGACAGCTGAAAAGCAAAACATCATTTTGTGGTTAGTGGACGCAACCAAGTTCGAACCATCACGCCGGCAAGCTCGTGAAGACGTTAAGAATGGCGCGATTCGGATTAACGGTGAAAAAGTGACGGATGTGGATGCCGAAATCGATCCATCGGCTGCCTTTAATGGTAAGTTTGTGATTGTTCGTCGCGGGAAAAAGCGTTATTTCTTGGCGCGTGTTAAGTAATTTAAGTTAGTTGACTGACCAGACCTAGTTGGGCCTGGTCTTTTTCTTATTATCGTAAGTTGCAATTGGTGTACACTAATTATAATTCTAATCTGTGATTGGCGGGGAGTCGAAGTATAGGCATAATAATTTGGGAGGATGAGTCATTTGGTAGAGACTAAATTCAATACGCGGACGGTCGCAACACTAGGAATGTTGATCGCCCTCAACGTCGTTATTTCAATTTTCTTTCATATTCCGATTCCGATGACGCACGGCTATATTAATTTGTGCGATGCGGGCATCTTTATTGCAGCATTGATCTTTGGGCGTCGTGGCGGCGTCATTGTTGGTGGCGCCAGTGGGCTATTACTGGACCTCTTATTAGGTTATCCGCAATATATGTTTTTCTCATTGATTGCGCATGGCTTAGAAGGCTGGTTAGCTGGTTACTTAGGTGCAGGCAAATCACGTGGTCGCCAGATTGCTGCTTTGGCAACTGGGGCAGTGGTGATGGTACTCGGTTACTTTATTACCGATTCACTACTATATACGTTAGCAACTGGCCTAGTCGGCGTCCCAACTAATTTGATTCAGGGGGCTGCTGGTGCAGTCTTAGCATTCCCAATCGTTGCTGGAATCAGTCCATTCGTCAAAGCACGGTTAAAAATGTAGATTTAAGGATAGCTCGTCTGAATGAGCAATCGTGAAGTGTCGTTCCCATCATATCGGTGGTGACGACACTTTTTTGATGCGGTCTATTATTGAAAATAAGGCCATTTGTCAGGCAATACTTTCAACTTTTTGAAAAAAGATTCGATTTATTGTTGACAGTTTCAATGCCAGTTGGTATATTAGTAAA
>NZ_JAGYGU010000017.1:0-77989 GCF_018991255.1 Lactiplantibacillus sp. 30.2.29
CAACATTAGAGCAACGCCCTAATTAAGTTTTAAATTAAGCAAGTGCCTTTTTAGCAGTGTCAACTAATGCCTTGAATGCATCCGCATCGTTAACGGCTAAGTCAGCTAACATTTTACGGTTAACGTCAACGTTAGCAACCTTTAAACCGTGCATTAATTGGCTGTAGCTGATGTCGTTGATCCGGGCTGCCGCGTTGATCCGGGCAATCCAAAGACGACGGAAGTCACTCTTACGCCGGCGACGATCGCGGAAAGCGTATTGGTATGACTTCATTACTTGGTCCTTAGCAACCTTAAATTGGATGTGCTTAGCACCACGGTAACCTTTAGCTAATTTTAAAATCCGTTTGCGACGTTTGCGTGTTACAGTTCCACCTTTTACTCGAGCCATGTTATTTCCTCCTAGATTTAACTAAAACGTTGTGAATTATTTTTGTAATAACTTGTGGTATGTTTTGACCATTGGCTTTTCGATAATAGCCGTACCACGTAATTGGCGACGTTGTTTCTTAGTCTTACCATGGAAACGATGACTAGTAAAAGCGTTGGCGCTCTTAATCTTACCCTTAGCAGTTACCTTGAAACGCTTTGCAGCAGCGCGGTTTGTCTTTTGTTTTGGCATAATCAATAATCCTCCTAGAAATTACTTATCTGTTTTTGGTGCTAGCACTAAGAACATGCTCCGGCCGTCCATCTTAGGATAGGCTTCGACCGTCGAAAATTCCTTAGTGGCTTCGATCATTCGGTTCAAGACCTGGCGACCAATATCCTTATGGGTAATGGCACGGCCCTTAAACCGGATGGAGACGCGAACCTTGTCACCTTTTGACAAGAACTTTTCAGCATGTTTCAGCTTCGTGTTAAAGTCATTGGTGTCGATAGCTGGGCTCAAGCGGACTTCCTTGATGCTGACCACTTTTTGCTTCTTACGGGCTTCCCGTTCCTTCTTTTGTTGCTCGAAACGGTACTTCCCATAATCCATAATTCTGGCAACGGGTGGCTTCGCTTTCGGCGCAACCAATACTAGGTCTAAACTAGCGTCTTCAGCAATCTGCATTGCTTCTTGTCGTGACTTGACACCTAATTGTTCACCATCACTGGCGATCAAACGTACTTCGCGAGCACGGATGCCGTCATTAACCATTGAATCCTTAGCTATGGTAATTCACCTCCGAAAAATTTTAGAGAAATTCACAAAAAGAGCGGGCGCATAATACGCCCGCTCAACCCCGTTAATGGGAATCAATTCATCGTTCATCTGCCCGATAACTCTGGTTACCAAGGCGAGAAGCGGGTGCTTCTGCTTTTTTTCTCAACTCCAATATATTAACAAGAACGACCGCCCTTGTCAACCCATCAATCTACATTGATGTCATTAGTCGTTAATTATTTGCTAGCACCACGACTGTAACGCTTGATTTCCTGCGTGATTGCCCCAATGAACATGTCGACAGCTTCGGATTCCGTCCGTTCTTCACCGTACTTCCGAACTGAAACGCTACCGTTAGCAACTTCTTGGTCACCGACAACTAACAAGTATGGGACCTTCTTCGTTTGTGATTCACGAATCTTGTAACCCATCTTTTCGTTCCGGTCATCAATGCTTACCCGAACGCCTTCAGCGGCTAAACGACGACGAACCGTTTCGGCATAGGCGCCATGTGCACCGTTGTTAACTGGAATGATGGTAACTTGCTTAGGTGCTAACCAAGTTGGGAAGGCACCCTTGTACATTTCAGTCAAGTAAGCCACGAAACGTTCCATCGTTGAAACTAAGCCACGGTGAATCATCACTGGACGGTGTTCTTCACCATCAGCACCGACATACTTCAAATCGAAGCGTTCTGGTAACAAGAAGTCCAATTGAATCGTGGATAAGGTTTCTTCACCACCAAGGGCCGTCTTCGTTTGAACGTCCAACTTAGGACCGTAGAATGCGGCTTCCCCTTCAGCTTCGAAGTAATCCAAGCCCATGTCATCCATGGCAGATTTCAACATCTTTTGGCTCCGTTCCCACATTGCATCGTCATCGAAGTACTTTTCAGTATTTTCAGGGTCACGATAGCTTAAACGGAAGCGGTAGTCAGAAATATCGAAGTCTTCGTATACTTCAACCATCAAACTCAAGATCTTCTTGAATTCTTCCTCAATTTGATCCAACGCAACGAATGTGTGACCATCGTTCAAGGTCATTTCACGAACCCGTGATAACCCAGTCAAGGCCCCAGATTTTTCGTAACGGTGCATCATCCCAAGTTCGGCGATCCGCAATGGTAATTCACGGTATGAGCGAATGTGATGGTTGTAAATTTGAATATGTGATGGGCAGTTCATTGGCCGTAATTCCAATTGTTCGCCGTCACCCATGTCCATTGGTGGGAACATGTCCTCACGGTAGTGGTCCCAGTGACCAGATTGCTTGTAAACGTCTAAGTTAGCAAGCACTGGTGTGTAAACGTGTTGGTAGCCGTTAGCAACTTCCTTGTCGATGATGTAACGTTCGATTTGACGACGAATCGTGGCACCATTTGGCATCCAGTAAGGTAACCCGTTGCCGACCTTAGGATCAACGAAGAATAAGTCTAATTCGTTACCAATGACCCGGTGATCGCGTTCGCGTGCTTCTTGACGCCGCTTTAAGTCAGCATCCAAGTCTTTTTGCTTCAAGAAAGCCGTCCCGTAGATCCGTTGTAACATTGGATTGCTGGACTTGCCTTGCCAGTATGCACCGGCAACGGACAATAACTTGAAGACTTTGACTTTACCAGTTGAGGCTAATTGGGCACCATCTGATAAATCAACGAAATCGCCTTGCTTGTAAACCACGACTTGACCATCGTTTTCAGCAGCCCGTTCGTTAACTAAGTCTTGTTGATAAGGATTGTCGCCAACTAATGCGAGCGCATCTGCCTTCGACAAAACTTCGCGTTCAATTGGTAAGTCTTGCTTGATGATTGCAGCCATCTTATCACTGATTGCTTCCAAATCATCTTCGCTTACTTGCTTACCATCTTCGTCTGGGTTGTCGGTATCAAAGAAGAAACCGTTGGCATTCCCTTCACCACTCCCAAAATGAATACTTGGGAAGAGTTGCTTGACCGCGTTAGCCAATACTTGGGCAGCCGTTTGCCGTAAGACATTCAGGCCGTCTTCGCTATCAGCAGCGATAATTTCGATACTACCATCGGTTGTCAGTGGTTGGCGGTAGTCCACGATCTGATCGTTGAACTTACCAGCAACCGACCGTTTAGCCAATGAAGGACTAATTGACTTAGCAATTGCTTCCGTCGTTACGCCGGCATCAAATTGCTTTACAGCACCATCTGGGAACTTAACATTAATACTTGCCATATACTTGACACTCTCCTTAAAATTTACCCACTCACCAAAACACCGCGCCGGGACGACAAAAAAGTCCCTAATGCCAGACTGAACTAGCATTAGGGACGTCATTGACGTGGTTCCACCCGATTTTTCAGTACCACAAAAGATACTGACTCATTAGCGCTAATAACGGAAGCGTTCCGGCTCAATTGAGCATGTTCACAAAAGTGGTATCTTCATAAATCCGGTCCAAGACTTCCAGAACAAGGTCTTGGTCTCTGTGAGCCATGATAAACGAAGCGTGTCTTTTGCATCTGTTTTCATTAAACCACTTTTAACTTAAAAGTCAACTCTTGATTTTAACCATCTGGATTCAAGCGCCGATTGCGACCGACCATTTCGATCTCACTGGAGAGGTAGCGCACCCGTTGCATGATTCGCTGGGCTTTGACTGGTTCCTCATCACCCTTTTGCGAAATCGTTAAGTAACCGTCCTGTAATTCTTGCATTGAAAAGTTCGATGAAAAACAGGTTGGTAACTCTTCTTGCATCCGGTACTCTAAAATCACCCCAAGCACGTCATCGCGAATCCAAGTGGACGACGCGTCGGCGCCAATATCATCGATCATCAAAATTGGCGCCCGTTTAATCGCATCGACCTTATCAGCAGACGTATTGTTGCTGATGGACCGCTTCATTTCGACCGCAAAGCTTGGAAAATGAATCAATGTCGTATTGAAGCCGCGGGCGGCCAGTTCATTCGCCATCCCACCGAGCAGATAAGTCTTGCCGACGCCAAACGACCCATATAGGTAAAGGCCGCGATGGAACCGCTTTGGGGCTTGCGTATAAGCGTCAATAAAGTCCAGCGCTGCCACCAGTGCCGTCGCGCGGTCGCCGTCTTGATCATACGACTTTAAATCGGCCGTTTGAATGCTTTTGGGCATGCTGATCGACCGGACCCGTTGTTGTAGCGCTCGGGCTGCCTGTTGTTCTTGTAATTGCGGCGTTGGTTGATAAGCAATGTCGATCAGATGATTACTCATCACCAATGTCGGCTGATAGCCCGGTGCCTGCGTCGGTTCATGCCGGGCGAGCTTGCGTTTTTCTTCGCAAAATTCATATAATTTGGCACCAGAGCGTTCCAAAGCATCCGCAGATAATTCATCCTGGTGAGCGGCTAAAAACTGACGAACATCTGGATCATGATACACGGTCGTCATTAACGCCTCATAGCGATGATTCAAGTTTTTGCGATTCATTAACGTCCGGAGTGTTTCTGAGATATTCTCCATGCTTTAGTCCTCCTTTTCTGAATTTGTCTCGAGCTTGGCGAGTCGTGCCGCTAATTGTTGACGTTGTTCTGCCGACAGTTGCTTGTTGGGCTTGTCCGACTGAGCTTCGCCAGTTTGTTGTTTCTGGGCCCATTTTGGCATCACTTCTTTGCGGGTTGGCCGGGCATTCGACTTACGCCGCGGTGTCGAGGTCTTCGGCCGCTGACGTTGCTTCAAGTAGGCCAGCGCCGCTTCTGGCGTGTTGACGCCATGTTGTTGCCAGTCATTGGCAACCGTCTCGATCAAACTCCGATTGAGCGCAGCCAACTCCCTGTTTTGGAGCAAGTAATAAATGACGATGTTGATGACCGAGTTCGGTAACACGCCCCTACTGATCAAATCATGGACCAGCCGATTTTCACCACTTGTCACAAAGCCGTGCTTTTCCTGCTTCACCGCCGCCAAAAAATCGTACGGCGCGGCCTGCTTCGCAACATCGACCAATTGTTGTTCGTCCTTAGAGAGTCGTGCCGTTGAAGCTGGCTGCCGGGTTGCCTTACTAGAATTGGCCGCCGTAGTGGTTGGTTTAGTCGACTTATCGGCCGGTGCTTCATTTGTCGTCGTCCGAGTTGGCGCAGTTGGCCGCTCATACCGGCGTGCAATTAACAGTTTCAACTGATTCTCGTCAAATTGTCCAGTCGTCAAACTGGCAACTTCACTGATCAGCTTGGCCATCTCAATCTCACTGATGCCGTAAACCCGGCTTTCCGTAACGATAAGTTGGCGCGAACTAGCCACTTGTTTCAAGTCAACGTAGTTTTGCTTCAAGATTTGACCTAATAATTGCCAATCGAAGTCATCATCACTGAGTACTGGTGATTGATCTTCAGCCGGTTCATTGGCAGCCAGCTGTGCCCGCACCTGCTGGACAGGGCGTGGCGTGGTCGTGACTCTATGACCATCAACGTGAAATACCTCGAGGATATTAGCCGTCACGTCCTTCGCCGCCGTCAGATCCACCGGTTGCGTGGCAAAATCACTAGCCAGCTGTTGGTAGCGTAATTCCCCAACGGTATCGAGCAGCAAAACGCTTAACAGGTCATCTGCAAAGAATTGTAAGGCTAGTTGCGGTGCCTGCAAGCGATAAATATACAAAGTGCCGAGCTCATCTTGTTGGTAATAACTCCGTAACAGCCCCGTCGCCTCTAGTTTACGACGTGCTGCCAATACGGTCGGTAAATCGGCGTTCAAAATTCCTAGCAATTCCGCATGACTACGACGATTACTCAGTTCGTTTTCACTGCTTTGTAAGCTTCGCAGCGCGGCATACAAACTATATGCCAGTGGCCCAATTAGTGGTAAATACAGCTCCGCTAAGACTGCTTGCTGGGCGGCGCTCAACGCTGGGGCTTGTGGGACCACCAGTCCTGATTTGGGCGTCAATGGTTCTTCATTTGGCATCTTGTTCACCATTCTTTTGACCTAATCCTTTTTACGTTTTGGCGCGTGCTCGGTCTTCGCTGACGGTTTCGCCAACTTGACCTTGTCACGTTCCATCATATCTTGGAGTTCGTTCAAGAACACGTGCATATCCTTGAATTGGCGATAAACACTAGCGAAGCGAATATAAGAGATTTCATCAATATCCGCGAGTTGTTCCATCACGTACTCACCGATCACCTGGCTGGAAATTTCATTTTCACCCAGCGACCGGACTTTATTTTCAACATCATCAACGACCCCAGTCATGGTTTCCATGCTGACTGGGCGTTTTTCGGCGGAGCGAATAATCCCTCGTAAGACCTTCTCACGATTGAATTCTTCACGGGCACCATTTTTCTTGATCACTAATAACGGGGTCGCTTCGACCCGTTCAAACGTCGTAAATCGGAAACCACAGTTTTCGCATTCCCGCCGACGCCGGATGACGCGACCGTCATCAGTCGGTCGACTGTCAACCACACGGGAGCCATTATGATGACAATGTGGACATTGCATAGCTTTCACACCCCTTGTAACAAGTCACAATTATTTTTATTAAACAGTCATAGTTTCTAGCCATTTTAACACGGCGGCTTCAGTTTTATCAACGGTTGAACCGTTATCAATCACCACGTCCGCCCACGCGGCCTTTTGCGCCAATGGCAGCTGACTCGCAATCCGTGCCTGGGCCGCTTGCTTTGACAGCTGGTTGCGCGCCATCAAGCGTTTTAGTACGATGGCCGGTGGTGCAGTCACGACGACAACCTGGTCACAGACATTCTGCCAGCCACTCTCATAGAGTAACGGCACGTCTAGAATAATCGCCGTTGGATTCGACTGGCCTGCCGCAACGATGGCTTCAAACATCGCATATTGAATCGGCAAACTGGTGATGGCCGTCAAATCCTGCAAGGCGGCCGAATCATTAAAAACTAACTGACCAAGCCATGGGCGATTGAGTGAACCATCCGCCAATAATGCGTCCGGCCCAAACTTAGCTGCGATTTTCTGCGTCGTGGGTTGTCCTGGTCCTTCGACCGCCCAGGCGATTTTGTCAGCATCCACGATAGGTAAATACTGCGCTAATAACTTAGAAACGGTTGATTTTCCAGTCGCAATTCCACCGGTCAACCCGATTAATTTCGTCACGGTGATCACCTACAATCGTTGTTCAAGGGGACAGAAATGTGTCCCACGCTGCGCGACCTTGATCTTCTCAATCATCGTGCCACACCGCTCACAAGGTTCGCCTTCACGACCATAGACATGCAGGTGATTCTGAAATTGACCGGCCTCACCAAACGCCGTTGAGAACGAGTGTACCGTCGTTCCGTGTCCTTTGATGGCTAATGCCATTTCGGTAATAATATTGTCGCGCAACGTTGCAATTTCATCGGCTGTCAGCGAATTAGCTGGCCGCATCGGATGAATCTTGCTCATCCACAACGTTTCATCCGCATAAATATTGCCGATGCCCGCAATCTTACTCTGGTCCAGTAAGAGCGGCTTGATCATTTTCTTGGAATGTTCAAGCGTCGCAGTCAGATAAGCCAAGGTCAGTTGGTCAGCGACCGGCTCCGGGCCAATTGTGCGTAGTCCAGCCACCGATAGTTCCTCACCAGTCGGCACCAACGTCATCCGCCCAAATTTACGGGTATCGTTATACAGCAAGTCCCGGTCATCCGTTAAATGAAAGACGACGTGCGTATGCTTATCGCGCGCTTCACCACGCGGAACGACGTTGTACTTACCTTCCATGCGTAGGTGTGACACCATCGTTAAACCGTTACTAAATCGGAACAATAAATATTTGCCACGCCGGTCAATGGTTTGAATCGTCTGATTGATCAGCCGTTGTTTGAATAAAGCCACGTCATTATTGATGATTTTGGGCCAATAGACGTCAATATCAGCGATCGTGGCACCCTTAACGAGCCGATTCAACCCACGACGAACCGTTTCAACTTCTGGTAATTCAGGCATGGTGGTTCCCCCTATTTTGCATCGTACCAAGTATCACCGTAGTGACTCTCGACCTTCAACGGTACGGCTAACTTCACGGCGGAATCCATCACGCTTGGTACTAATTTTTCTAAAACTGGAATCTCTTCCTTTGGTGCTTCAAAAATCAATTCATCATGAACTTGTAAAAGCATGGTTGCTTTCAAACCAGCTTTTTTCAACTCGGCTTGCATCTTGATCATCGCAATTTTGATAATATCGGCCGCACTACCTTGAATTGGCGTGTTCATGGCCGTCCGTTCGGCAAACGAGCGTTGGTTGAAACTCTTCGAATTAATGTCTGGCAAATAGCGACGACGATGAGAAATTGTCTCAACGTAGCCTTGTTCCTTTGCCGATTTGACAATATCATCCATGTACTGCTTGACACCTGGATATTCCTTGAAGTAAGCGTCAATAAAGCTGCGCGCTTGCTTACGACTGATACCAATATTTTGTGACAAGCCATAGTCACTGATGCCGTAAACGATACCGAAGTTGACCGCTTTGGCTTGCCGACGAATATTAGGTGTCACGTCTTCAGCAGATTTCAAATTAAAGATTCGCATCGCCGTGGCAGCATGAATGTCGTCGCCTTCCTTAAAGGCCGCTTGCATGTTCTCATCACCGGTAATATGGGCGAGCACCCGCAATTCAATTTGCGAATAATCAGATGAAAAAATCTGCCAACCGTCATGACTCGGAACAAACGCTTGCCGAATCTTACGCCCTTCTTCAAGCCGAACAGGAATATTTTGCAAGTTCGGGTCAACTGAGGACAAGCGGCCTGTTTGCGTCAACGTTTGAAGATAACGCGTGTGCACTTTTTGGTCTGTGGAATGAATGGCATCCAGCAAGCCCACCACGTAGGTTGATTGAATCTTTGAAATTTGACGATACTGCAAGATATTCGCGACGATTGGTGCTTCTGGTGCTAATTTTTCCAACACGTCGACGGCGGTTGAGTAACCGGTCTTCGTCTTTTTAATGACTGGTAACTTCATTTCTTCAAATAAAATGTGACCCAATTGCTTGGGTGAATTGATATTGAACTCTTCACCGGCTTCTTGATAGATGGTCTGTTCGATCTCACTCAGGCGTTCCGTAAACTGACTACCCATCGCCTTCAAGCGACTGCTATCAACGGTAATGCCGGCAATTTCCATCTGAGCGAGCACCGTCGCCATTGGTTTTTCGATATCATCGTAGAGTTGGGCCTGCTCATTATCCGCGAGTTCTTTCAACAAGCGTGGTTTCAAATCAGCAATTGCCGCTAATTTTCGTGCCAAATGACTGAAGAACACGTCATCATCCTCAGGAATCGCACGTTTGACACCCTTGCCGTAGACGGTCTCGTCACTTGGCAAGTCAGTGTAGCCGTGTTGTTCCGCCAGACTACCAAGGTCGTTGCTGTTATCATTGGTGTCTAGTAAATATGAAACGAGCAATAGGTCAAAATCAACTTTACCAAGCTGGATGCCCAAACGGTTCAGCCCAACCATCGTTCGTTTCATATCAAAAACGTCCTTGGTCAGCGTATCGCTAGTCAAAAGCTCGCTGACTGCGGGTTGCATCAACAATTCAACATCACGACTAATATACCAATGGCCATCCGCACCAATCGCAAAACCAGCGAAGGCGGAGGTGTGGTAGTTTGGTGTCGGCATTTCAAGATAGAAGTCGACATTGGTCGTAAATTGTTGTAATTCATCCAAATTGTCTTTGGTCAAAACAGTGTATTCGATTGGTGTCGCTGGTTCGTCAGATTGCAGATGCAACTTCTTCAAAAATGACTGAAAATCCATCGTTTGATAGAATGCGGCCAACTGGTCCAAATCAGGGCCATTATAAGTCAAATCCGATAACTGAACCTCAATCGGTGCATCCCGCTTGATGGTTGCGAGCACCTTGGCTTGAGCCGCCTGTTCGCGGTCCTCAATCAGATGTTCCTTCATCTTGCTGGCCTTCATCGCATCGATGTTTTCATAGATACCTTCCATCGACCCGTATTGTTTCAGCAATTTCAGCGCTGTCTTCTCGCCGACCTTGGTCACACCAGGATAATTATCTGAAGTATCACCCGTTAGCCCCTTCATATCAATGATTTGTGCCGGCGTGATGCCTAATTTTTCTGTAACGTGTTCTGGGGTGTAGCGTTCAACTTCTGAAACCCCTTTAACGGTCACTGCCACCGTCGTCCGTTCCGTCGTCAACTGGGTCAAATCACGATCACCAGTAACGATCGTCGTCGTATAGCCCGCTTGATCAGCCTGCCCAGCCAGCGTCCCGATAATATCATCGGCTTCATAATCTTTTAATTCATAATGTTTAATGCCATAAGCGTCTAATAATTGCTTAATATATGGCATCTGCTCAGAGAACTCACTTGGGGTCTTGGCGCGACCGCCCTTATAGTTATCATACATGGCGGTTCTAAACGTAGTCTTACCCGCATCAAAAGCCACCAGCATATCGGTGGGGTCCACGGCCTTGATCATGTGGTCAAGCATGGTATTAAAGCCATAAATAGCGTTTGTATGCAAGCCATCCGGATTTACGAACCGTTCCAGTTGGTTATGCAAGGCAAAGAACGCCCGAAACGCCACACTGTTACCATCAATCAGTAATAATTTTTTTGCCATTGGTTTGCTCCCCGTCTCTTAATTTTAAGTTATCGATATCATGCAATGCTCATCAGTGTTATCAGTCATTTTGCACCGAACTGATTTTGCGACCAGTATGTGGTCCACTAACAAGTGGTTTACCCTTATAATTGTACCAAACAATCACCTAAAACGGGAGTTCGGCCCACTGAAAACCCGGTAAATCATAGATTTTCTGTTTGTTAGTGAGCTGGCCGCCTTTGACTTTGAACATTGACACGCATTGTGTGTTATGAATCATGATTAAAACGTGCCATTTTCTAAGTTCAAGTGCTGCCAGCTGGGACCCGCTGGAAACAGTGCGAGTTACCGTAAACTTGCTGTAGTAGATGCTTCCTACACCGGCTTCCAGGCATTCTGTGCAATGGCCGGAACGTGGTGGACACAGATTTAAGCCGACAGCCCACGTCTTAAATACTGGTCTTTCACTAACCAAGCCAAAAACGCTTGCTAAGTGAGATTTCACCACTGGGCCTTGCCCAGAATGCCTTCCAGCCGGGATAGTAGTCGAAAGGCGGACATGTGCGGACCCAACTTTAAATGAACTGCTCGTCGATTCTTAGTAAATAGTCATTTTGGTAATGAACTTTAAGATTTGTTTCGGGTAAAGGCTATCATACTCACGTTCCAATCATAGGAGTCGGTAGCATTACTGAATATTGTCAGAACTTTTTCTACTCGTATAAGACGACAAAGCCTAAGTCCAAACGAAGGGGAATTCTATGCACTAACTTCAAGGATAGTGTCTCTAAAATTAGTGCACATTCTTGAAACCATCATACTCAGCATTGAAATTAGATAAGTCTTTAAGCTCAATAAACCATCATCTATGCTGATTTCAAAAGTTTACCCGAAGGTCCAGCTACTGAATAATCGATGGTCAATTGCACCAAAAAAAGGTGACCGTTCATCCGCCATTCGAGCGGGGTCCCGACCTCCGCTGACGAACAACAATCCAACTAGCACGTTTCAATCAGCTTTTATGCTAAATAATAACTAGCACGACGCATATTGACGCATGTTTCAATAATTATGCATCACAACTCATAACCACCAGCTGGCCCATATCGGCATACTAACGAAAAGACACCCTAACCGAACGGGCTAGCGTGTCTAATTTGAAGTTTATTCTGTTAATGATTAGTCGCGGCTTGAGCCACCGAAGATTTGGACGAAGTATAAGAACAAGTTAACGAAATCCAAATAAAGTTGTAAGGCTCCGGTAACGGCTAAACCAGTAGATGAAACTTGGTCACCATATTGTAAATACATGTCCCGCATCCGATTAGCATCCCACATGGATAAACCGGCGAAAATCAAGACACCGATGTATGAGAAGATATAACTAATCATGGCGCTTTGTAAGAACATGTTAACGATGGAAGCCACAAACAAACCGATTAATGCGGCAATCAGATGACTACCGATCCGTGAAATATCACGCTTAGTGGTCGTCCCAATGACAGCCATCGTGGCGAAAACTGCACCAGCAGCAACGAAGGCCCCGGTAATCACCGCACCCGTGTATAAGGATAAGATGATCGACATTTCGACCCCAAAGACCACTGAGAACAGCATCAGCAAGGTAAAACTCATTGCTGGATTACGCGTTGCATTGGCTTGAATCCCGCCAATCATGACGAACATGCTAACAATGAAAATAACCAGCGCCATGATTGGATGAGCATTGAAGGCAGCGTAAATTTGTGCCTGGAACATGGTCATTGATAAGTAAACGGTCGAGGCTGAAACCAACACAGCAACCGTCATGAACCCATACATTTTTGTTAAGAAACTACGGAGCCCAACTTGCGTATTAATGGTCCGTGGTTGTGGGTCATTTTGAAAATTGTTCATAGAATCCCTCTTTCACCTAAAATTGACTACTCGTTACGTTTCCCGAGTTAAGATTAAAATTGAGTTAGTGAATCGTTACTAACGCATACAGCGCTAGCAACTTCCTCACACTAGTTTGTCAATCATTTGCCTATGACTAGCCATCTCAATCAGTCACCTCAACTTTCTTATCCTAAGTTTATCAAATTAGTCAAAGAAGGTAAAATAGTTTGTGCTTGGAAATTTGCTAAGAATTTCTAATGATTGGCAACCTCTAGTTATCATCGACGTAAATGATTATGTCACCTGGCTGACACTCCAAGACCGCGCAAATCTTTTCTAATGTACTGAACCGGATTGCTTTAGCCTTGCCAGTCTTCAAAATTGAAATGTTGGTTGGCGTAATACCAACTCGCTTAGCTAATTCACTGGTCGTTATATTACGTTCTGCCATGACGACGTTCAAGGTGATCTTGATCATTACGACAACTCTCCTTTTTAGATGGTTAAATCACTTTCAGTCTTCATGTTGACGGCTCGGGTGTATACCATGGCAATTAGGGCAAAGATAATTAGTTCGACAAAAGCGCTCACCAAGTTGTCCCATCCCAAACCAAATCGACTGATCCGGTATAGCCAACTAACCATCAATTGATTTGCACAAGCCATTAGCAACGACGAGCCCAGTATCCATATCTGACCTTTTACAATTCGATTCATCTGTTGACTGTTTTCAGTAGAAAAATAGACTTGTTCCTGAATGTTTCTGACAATCGCTGAAACTCCCTGAATAACCATAAATACACCAACCAGCATCAGAATATAACCAACAACCATCAGAATCGTATAAATTCCCGCTGGAAAACTAGCAATCATATTCGCGCTTGCTTCATGGGTCCTAATCGGCATCATAAAGTCATCACTGTGTAAAATATAACTCGTCGTATCGCCTGAAAAATAATTAAAGATGTCCTCAATCGGAACAAAAATGCCAAACCAAATTAATATTGATGCGAACCACAAAATCACGCTTAACGTTTCAGTTCCCAACTTCATCATTCTTGACATAATTACACCCCCGTATCTTTACTATTAAGATATCATATCGATAAACGATAATCAATATTTGACTATCGATATTTTTTATTTGTTTATTGAATATATTAAACAAAAAAAAGTTGTTCAGCAATCTATCAATTATGACTGCCGAACAACTATGATATTTTACTAACAAAATTTACAAATTTTTCTCAAATTTCACTCAACATACTTCCAGATTTCATCATCAAAGTGGCCGAGCCCATTTGCTTCCAGCGTCTTAAAGTACGCCAACAGTTCAATCGCCCCAGCTTTGCTAGCATGGGCAATCGCGTTCATCCCAGTTCCAGTTGGGACCACGTTACTCATCTCGGTGATGTCATGCCCATTTTCAATCTTGACTTGTGCGCAGGTGACTGTCCAGTGATTTAAGACGTTGGGCGCAAATACCAAGAAGACGTTATAATCATCCGATAAATAACCTGGCAGCGCCCACGCCGTCTCGTCGATCGGCTCTGGATACAGATTGCCCTGCAGCGCAAATTCCTGGATATTGTTCGCGGTTGGGACCACGTCTAACATAAAAATAACTTTTTCAAAAGCTTCAGTTCCTAACTGTGCATCAACGGCCATCTTGCACCGCTCCCTTCATTAAAAGTTCGCTAAAAGTTTTCCCGATAAAATTGGTATTTTTGCTTAATTTCTTTGAGCGGTGCATCCATCACGTGTTCATAGCCCTGCGCATCGAGTTTAAAATTACGGTTAACGATTGCTGCCAACCGGATTCGCAGCCCAGGATTTTTTGCCAATAACGGCCGCAAGTCACTCGACATGATTTCAAAGCGCGGCAACTGGTCTGGTACTAAAATCTTGATGAAATCTTGGTACGTATCCGCTAATACTTCTGAATAGATATGATCGGCATATTTCAATTCGACGGCTTCCAACTTATTGTAGTACTCGGCGTTGGTCAGGCCCTTCTCATTTTTGATCAAATGCTGTTCATCGTATTCATGTACCAGATATGCATCCCAGTCTCGATAAGCATAAGTCGTCATCCGCACGACCAAATGCCGCCCAGGTGCCGTCACGTTTTCGGGAACCAGCTCGCCATTTACATCCCGCAAATAGGGCTTGACTAACAACTGAGTCACAAAATGATAGTAGGTTCCCGGAATCAGCTCCCGGTCACGGTCAGCGTCATACAGTTCACCCGTGCCTTCCAGATCTGGTAAGCCAATCAAACTCAGCCGGGTCTGGTTGACCGCGTAAATAATGTCCTCAAGTTCTTCGGTGATGTCATCCGTCCGACTGATGACTTGTAACACGTGGGTGAACAACCGAACGAGCTGATTACGCTCCCCTTTTTGGTTTTCATAAACCCCCACTTGGCGCTCATACTTGCGGGTTTCGCGCTCTAATTGTTCTTCCAGCGAGGTGGTCATTCGTTCGACTTTAACGGGCAACACGGGTTGGTCAAACGCCTCGCGCGCGACTGTTCGTACGGCAGCCCGCAACGTCGGCCGCATTTCGATAAAATCGGGAAACTCAAAGACATTTTGAAAGTCATAGTGCCCACTCGCGTCCATCCGCGCAGCATTCAATGTAAAATTAAACTTGGCCATGACGGCACTCCTTTCCAATAATTTAATTAATTTCAGCATAGCACCCCCACCGCCATAATCCTATTAGGGAAACACCCCAAAGCGCGTCCGCTCACAATTTGGTCACGCTCACATTAATTCGGGCGTCAGCTTTTCCGAACACCAGCCGATTCGTGCTGATCAAAACTACGTCGTACAGACTCGGTGGATGCGGACAACTTGGTTCTGCCTGTTCTGCGGGACGTTTGACATCATCGGTTCTAGTTTAAACGCATCGTGAAAACTCCCATCTAAGCCATTTTCAAGCCTAATTTGACCATCGAATTTCTCGAATCAATCCGTTCCAGACCAAATTTAACGTCGAAATTTTCAAGCCATTGCCGGTCCAAGCTACCGTCAACCCTTCCGGACCACACCATTTCATGCCAGCGTGGCCGTCAAATCTGCTGAGCCAAACTATTTCCTAGGCAACGTGACCGTCATATCTCATGTGCCAAGTCATTTTACAATTATTCCGAAATCACCACCAAATTAGCACCGCCGGCAACCAAAAACTGGCCCCCAGACTTCAAGAATTCAGCATTCTCGAAGTCCGAAGACCAGCATTAGTTAATTTACATTTAAGCGATAGCTGCTAGACCCGCGGCCGCCGACGATACACAATGTAACGGCGGTAGAAGTATTGATATGGAATCGCAATCGCGTGAATCAACCGGGTGTACGGGAAGAAACCGAAAATTGCAAAGCCACAAACCACGTGAACCTTGTAAATCCACGGTACGTTGGCCATCAACCACCATTTTGGTTGGAAGTAGAACAAGGACCGTGCCCAGACTGATAAAGTCGTCCGGTAGTCAAAGGTCGGGTGAAACGGCCCGGACAGCGTTGATGATAACCCTAGGATGATCGTAATCAACAGGGCTACGTTGACCATCAAATCGCTCCATGAACTGGTCATGAAGACCCGCACATTGGTGAAACGCCGGTAAGTCAGGATAATCATCCCAGCCAGCGCTAACACCCCGGCACCGGTCCCCATCATCAGGGAGCCAAACATATGATACATTTCATCCGAAATCCCTAGGAAATCCGTAAAAGCTTTGGGAATCAAAATTCCTAAGATATGGCCGAAAAACGCCAGGATAATCCCAACGTGAAAGGTGATCGCACCAATCATCAGCTTTTTCTTTTCTAGCATTTCACTGGAAACTGCGGTGACGCTAGCTGGATAAAATTTCATTCGGATAAAGGTTCCGAAAAAGAACGATAACAACATGGCATACGGGTAAATGACCCATACGACCACGGAGAAGAAATCTTTCATGACGCCACGACCCCCGTTTCGACACAGGTTCGTAAGGTGGCCCGAACGACCTGTAAAAGTTGGAAATACGGATCATCCAAGTCTGCGGCGGCATTTTGCAATAAGGTATAGGTGCCATCTTCAATCACTTGAAAGGCGAGCTTAATATCTTGTTGCCGGGCGTCCCCTTCGAAATGACCGTATGCCAGGAATTCTAGCAGCAAGGGCAAAAAGTCTGCCAATTCACTGTTGACCGTCGTCAAGCCAAACATTTCATACATCATCTTGAGTTTGGCCAGAATCGTGCCGCGTTCGCGTGAATCCGTCATCTTGTAATAGCTCATGTACAAGGTGTAACGCTTATTCATTTCAAACAAGCCGGCATAATGGGCCTGCTGTTCGAGTGGTGTTTGAGCGGCAATCGCATCAAAGGCGGCCAACAACTTCGCTTTTTGCGCGTTGATTGGATAGCTCATGAGTGCCGCACGGTTACTGGCCGTGAACGTCTCCTCATCGGGATAATCAACCAGTTGCGACAGTGTCACCAAGGCCGGTCGGATGGTTGTCAATTGTTTAAAATTAATCACGCCAAATCCCCCCGTAGAAACTTTCTGCGTAAATCTGGTTGGTCGATTCACCAGCTTCAGCCTTCTTGAACATACTGCCGTGTTGTGGTGCTAAGGCACAGCCGGCACATTCATCGTAGCCTAAGCCACCCTGTTCACTCTGCGCATCCTCGACCTGTTCCTTGTGATTTTGTGGAATCACAAAGCGGTCTTCATACTTGGCGATTGCCAGTAAACGATACAGTGAGGTGGCAGTACCCGTGGTCAAACCGACACGTTGTAACTTGGCAACGTCAAAGTCCTTGCCACTGGTCTTGGCCCGCATGTAGAGCCGCATCATCGCTAACTTATAGAGCGCGTGCTTGATTGCCGGCACATTGCCACCAGTTAGTAAACTAGCCAAATAATCCACTGGAATCCGCATTTCGTCGATCCCCGGGAAGATCATTTCAGGATCTTTGATCGAATCGCGGCCTTCAAAGTAATTCATCACTGGTGACAGCGGTGGGATGTACCAAACCATTGGCATTGTCCGGTATTCGGGATGCAATGGAAAGGCAATTTTTTCTTCGACTGCCATCCGGTAAATTGGTGAATTTTGTGCCGCTTCCAGCATTTCTTCTGAAATACCGTCAGCCAACGCTTGTTCGATCACTTCTGGGTCATTGGGATCCAAGAATAAGTCCAGTTGGGCTTGATAAAGTTGATCTTCTTCAGGCGTCTCAGCAGCTTCTTCTACCCGGTCAGCGTCATAGAGCATGGCACCAATGTAGCGAATCCGGCCAACACAAGTTTCGGCACAGACAGTTGGTTCACCCTCTTCGATCCGTGGGTAACAGAACGTGCATTTTTCCGCTTTGTGGGTCTTCCAGTTGAAGTAGACCTTCTTGTAAGGGCAGCCAGTCATGCAGAAACGCCAACCGCGACACCGTTCTTGGTCCACCAGCACGATACCATCTTCATCACGTTTATACATCGCACCAGAAGGACAGGATGCCACACAGGGTGCGTTCAGACAGTGTTCGCAGAGCCGTGGTAGGTACATCATGAAGGCCTGTTCAAAGTTGGCCTTGATGTCGGTCTCGATTTTTTCCATGTTGGGGTCAGCCTTGAAGTATTCTGGTGAGCCCGCCAAGTCATCATCCCAGTTAGGTCCCGTCTTCAAGTCCATCTTCAGTCCGGTAATTTGGGAACGGGCCCGTGCAACCGGCTGATGCGACTTTTCTGGACCGAATAAAGTTTGATAATCATAAGTCCATGGTTCGTAATAGTCATCTAATTCTGGCATGTCGGGTTGATAGAAAATCTTTCCGAGCGCGATCTTATTGACTTTGTTCCCTGCCCGGAGTTGAAGTTTCCCCTTGCTGTTGAGTTCCCAACCACCTTTATAGTGGTCTTCGTCCTCCCAACATTTCGGGTAGCCGACCCCTGGTTTGGTCTCGACGTTATTAAACCACATGTATTCCGCCCCAGGCCGATTGGTCCAAGTGTTTTTGCATGTGACTGAACACGTATGGCAACCAATACACTTATCGAGGTTTAAGACCATCCCAATTTGTGCTTTAATCTTCATTCCAGTTCACCTTCTTTAACTTCCGTACGTTCACGTACAGGTCCCGTTGGTTACCGATTGGCCCGTAGTAGTTGAACCCGTAGCTCAATTGACCATAGCCCCCGACCATCTGAGTCGGTTTGACGTGAATTTGGGTTGGCGCGTTGTGTGACCCACCCCGATTACCGGTAATGGTCGACAACGGTTCTTGAATTTCCATATCTTGTGCATGGTACATATACATCGTTCCAGCAGGCATCCGATGCGAAACAACGGCCCGCGCTGTGACGACCCCGTTACGGTTGTAGATCTCCAGCCAGTCGTTATCCTTGATGCCGGCTTTATCGGCGTCGACCGGACTCAACCAGACGTTAGGACCGCCCCGGAACAACGTTAACATTTCGAGATTATCGTAGTACATCGTGTGAATGTTCCACTTGCCATGTGGCGTCATATACCGCAATGTCAGCTCATGGTCGGCTGGTGCAACATCCGTATCTCCAGGCGCCATGACTTGTGGTGGTAAGGTCGGCTTATAGTTGGCCAAACTTTCACCATATTCTTGGAAGATTTCATGGTCCAAGTAAAATTGTTGCCGCCCGGTCAAGGTCCGAAATGGCACTAACCGTTCAACGTTGACCGTAAATGGTGAGTAGCGGTCGCCGTCATGCTTAGCCGACGTAAAGATTGGCGTCGGAATGGCTTCTGCCGGTTGCACCGTAATACTTTTAAACGTCATCTGCTCTTCGGTCCGACCGGCACTAATATCGCTCAATGGCCGACCAGTAACGGTTTCAGCATTGGCCCAGGCCTTCTTGGCCACGTGACCATTTGACGTACTCGACAGATGCAAGATGGCATCAACGACGCGTTTGTCTTGGTCGAGCTTTGGACAGCCTTCGTTGATACCGCGGTCATATTCACCCAATATATCCTTGAGTTCATCGTATTCCGGTGACACATCATAACTGAAGCCTAGCCCACCGATTTTGCCGCGGGCATTTGGTCCTAACGCAATGTACTTGTCATAAACTTGGGTGTAATCCCGTTTGATCAATGACAAGGCTGGCATCGTTTGACCAGGAATCGCGTCAATTTCACCTTTCTTCCAATCACGAATCTCACCTAATGGTTGGCTGATTTCGCCCTTGGAATCGTGGCCAAGTGGTTGGGTCTTCAAGTCGTACTGTGGCGTTGGGTAGTACTTCTTCGCCATATCAGAGAACGTCTTGGCTAACGTCTTGAACTGTTGCCAATCACTCTTGGATTCCCACATTGGGTTGATGGCTGCGTTGAACGGGTGAATGAACGGATGCATATCCGTCGAGGACAAGTCAGCTTTTTCGTACCAAGTTGCCGCTGGTAAAATCACGTCGGAGTACATCGGCGTTGCGACCATCCGGAAGTCCATGTCAACGACTAAATCGAGCTTACCGGTGATCGTGTCATCGTTCCACACCATTTCTTCTGGTTGACAACGACTATTGGATTTTGCCAACAAGCCATTTTCAGCCCCTAACAAGTGTTTCATAAAGTATTCTTGCCCCTTACCAGAAGAGGTAAAGAGGTTCGAACGCCAGATGAATAGGCCTTTCGGTTGATTTTGATTGGCATCTGGATCTTCCGCTGCAAAGTGCAACTGACCAGATTTCAATTCTTCAACCACGTGCTTCGAGATTTCATTGATGTCAGTCGAGTCATACTGTTTAGCGAATGCCAGCGAACTGCGATCAAACTGTGGATACGATGGTAACCATCCGAGCCGAATCGCAAGCTGGTTGTAGTCCGCCGCATGTTCATAGGCGTGTGCAGAGCCACTAACTGGTGACTTCTGTGCGGCATTGTCGAGTTCATCGTATTTCCACTGATCAGAAGCAAAGTAGAAGAACGAGGTCCCGTTTTGTTGCCGGGCACCACCTGCCTGCCAATCATTAGCAAAGGCAATCGTACTCCAACCTTCTTGCGGCCGTAATTTTTCTTGGCCGACATAGTGCGCCCAGCCACCACCAGAGACGCCTTCACAACCACACAACATCAAGTTGTTGATGATCGAACGATACGTCATATCAGAGTTGAACCAGTGGTTGATACCAGCACCCATGATGACCATCGTCTTACCGCCAGTATCTAAGGCGTTTTGGGCAAACTCGCGGGCAATTTGAACGACTAATGAGGCTTTGACCCCGGTGACCGTCTCCTGCCATGCTGGCGTGTAGCGACTGTTGACATCATCGTAGCCACTCGCTGCCAATTCATCGTGCGTGCCTTGGTCGATCCCATATTGGGCCAACATTAATTCGTAAACGGTCGTGACTAACTGTTGTTGACCATCCGCGAAAGTGACCGTTTGGACGGGGACGTGGCGTTTGAGCACGCCATTTCCATCAGCATCGAAAGTTGGAAAATCAATCACGACTTGTTGTTCGGCGTTAATCGTGAGTTGTGGGTCAATGTCGTTGCCGTCTGCGTCTTTCAAAGTCAAATTCCACTGCTGACCAGCTTCCCAACGTTGCCCAATCGTCCCATTTGGCACGACGACTTGCTGTTGGTTCTGGTCAAACACGACTGGCTTCCATTCCGCATTCACCGCTGCTTGCTTACCTTGTAAGTCAGAGATTCGAACGAACCGGCCAGAGGTGTAATCGCTGTCATTAGCCGCGCTCGGTTTCAGCATGACCATGAATGGCAAGTCCGTATATTGCTTGGCATAATTCAAAAATTCTGGCGTTTGGCGATTCTGGTAGAACTCTTGCAAAATCACGTGCGTCATGCCTTGTGCCAAAGCGGCATCGGAACCCGGATTAGGTGCCAGCCAGTTATCCGCAAACTTGACGTTTTCTGCATAATCTGGACTGACCGCCACGATTTTGGCGCCGTGATACCGGGCTTCCGTCATGAAATGGGCATCGGGTGTCCGCGTCAGTGGGACGTTCGAGCCCCACATCATAATATATTGACTGTTGTACCAATCCGCTGATTCGGGCACATCGGTTTGTTCACCCCAGATTTGTGGGGAAGCCGGTGGCAAGTCCGCGTACCAGTCGTAGAAGCTGAGCATCTCACCACCAAGTAGTGACATGAAACGAGCTCCGGAGGCATAACTGATCATCGACATCGCCGGAATTGGCGTAAACCCAGCCAACCGATCCGGACCATACGTTTTAATCGTGTAAAGTAACATGGCTGAAATCAATTCAAGTGCTTCTGGGCGATGGACCCGCACCATGCCGCCATGACCACGTGCTGACTTATACAGTTTAGTCTTTTCTGGGTCTTCGACAATGCTGGCCCAGGCGTCTAACGGATTAGTGTGCACTTTTTTGGCATCCGTCCATAATTGCCATAATTTGCCCCGAATATAAGGATACTTGATCCGAACCGGACTATATTCATACCAAGAAAAACTAGCCCCCCGCGGACAGCCCCGTGGCTCGTACCCAGGCATGTTCACCCCACATTCCGGATAATCCGTTGCCTGATGTTCCCAAGTAATGATGCCTTGCTTAACATACACATTCCAGCTACATGAACCGGTACAGTTGACGCCGTGAGTCGTGCGGACCACTTTATCATGCGACCAGCGTTCCCGGTAGAGTCGTTCCCAGCGCCGGCTATTTTCTTCCAGCTGTGTGAACGTGCCGTTGAACTTCTCGACGTTTTTAAAGAACCGAGATTTCTTCACCGATAAGACCTCCTTTATCACGTGTAAACGGCTTGAATTAAAAGTAAGCCATTTCCCTAATATCTATGGTAGCAGGCGTTTTGTTATACTTCGACTAGGGAAACACCTATATTTTTTCGTTTTAGTCATTGAATTTTAAATGGGCCTTATCGGTCAACAACGCCGAACGGATGCGGTTTTACCATTTATGGCGCATGAATGAAATTAGACGTCTGATTTTAAGAATAGTTACCATTAAAATTAGTATCTTTAGATTATGATTCACAAAATTCGCACAATGTTTAATATGTAGAAAGAAGATGAGCACATGCTAAATCGTTACGACCGCCAAGAACGCGTGGCCGCCATTGGTGCCGCTGGGCAGGCGAAGATCAGCGCGGCGACCATCTTAATTGCCGGCGTCGGCGCCTTGGGTAGCTATGCGGCTGAACAGCTCGTCCGTTCTGGCGTCGGTCACTTGATTCTGGTTGACCCAGATACGGTGTCACTGACGAATCTTCAGCGTCAAACGTTATTTACGGAAGCCGATGTGCAGCAGCGCGCCCTCAAAGTTGACGCAGCAAAACGTCATTTATTGGCAATCAATCATCAGGTTGACATCACGGCAATGCCAACATCGCTATCTGGTGACCTTTTACAGGAAACGACGTTCGACCTAGTTCTCGATTGTTTAGATAACTATGGCGCACGGATCTTATTGAATCGGGCCGCACTCGTGCGAAATTTTGATTATATTTTTGCGAGCTGTGCGGGGACGTTTGGTAGCGTGATGCCGATTCGAGCACGCCAGCACGCTTGCCTCAATTGTGTCTATCCCAATCTTGCTGAACTTCAGCAGACCGATTGTGACTTACTGGGTGTCAACACGGCGCTCGTTCCAATTATCGCTGGTCTACAAGTTTCACTCGCACTACATTATTTAGTCGATGCCAGCACGGTCAACTTCGACCAACTCACCACGGTCGACAATTGGCAACTGTCACAACAAGCATTTCGCGTGCGTAAGAATCCGGCCTGTCCAACTTGTCAGCGCACCGATTGGGACTTGACTGAGCCCGCGATTCCGAATCAGGTACAAGTCCTCTGTGGGACGGAGACCTATCAGGGCCGCTTGAATAGTCGGCCCCAACTCGCAGCAATCAGTGACTGGCTCGTCGACCGTCAGTTAACGGTCAACGCCCACGCCAGTTTTGTCAGCTTTACCGCCGAAGACAAAACTGTCAGTATTTTCAAAAACGGTAAAGTCCTGCTCTATGGTCTACCTGATATCACAGCCGCAACCCAATTATTCAACCGGTTACAAACCCAATTAAACCCATTTCTGGAGGTGAGCGTTTCATGACTCGTGCTTGTATTTTGACCGTCAGCGATACCCGCGACTTGCGAACGGATAAGTCCGGCAAATTGATTGCCTCACAGCTTGAAAGCCATGGGGTCACTGTCATGGCACGTCACGTCGTCATTGATGACATCGTAGACATTCAGCAGCAATTCCTGGCCTTTGAACAACTCGGACCCGACCTGATCGTCACGAATGGCGGTACTGGCATTGCGCAACGCGATGTGACGATTGCCGCACTGACACCGTTACTGCCTACTATGATTCCAGGCTTTGGTGAAGCCTTCCGCGAGCTATCGTTTGAAGAAATCGGCACCCGGGCGCTAGCTTCTAAGGCCGAAGCTGGTTTCAACGTGCGCAACCAGCTCTGCTACTGCCTACCAGGGTCTACTAATGCCTGTCGCACGGCCCTGGATCAATTGATCTTACCTGAATTTGAACACCTACTATATGAACGTCACAAATAACGAAACAAGGAGTAATCGCTATGTTAACTAGAAGATATCCGATCTCAATTACCGAAGCACAAGCTAAAATCAACAACGTTACACTGCCAACCGTCACTGAAACGATTCCTGTCGCAGAAGCCAATCACCGCGTCTTGGCTGAAACGGTGACCGCCCCCTTCGCCTATCCGCATTTCCGACGGTCCGGTGTTGACGGCTTCGCGATTCGCCAAGCGGATGACCACGATTATCCACATGAATTCAAAGTCGTCGGCAACGTCCCAGCTGGTGCCACCTTCCATCAACCACTAGGCCAAGATGAAGCCGTTCGTATCATGACGGGGGCGGACGTCCCAGTTGACGCTGGCGTCGTTGTTATGCTGGAAAAGACCCGCGACCTCGATGATCACCACATCAACATCGTGGTCCCTGAAAAGCACAGCAACATTACCGAAATCGGCGAAGAATATCAGGCCGGCGATGTTTTGATTGAAAAAGACACCGAATTAAATCCCGGCGGACTGGCTGGTTTGACGGCACTCGGCGTTCAAAGGGTTACTGTTTATCGGCAGACACGCGTCGCAGTCATCACGACTGGTAGTGAATTGATGGCAGCTGACGAACCCGTCCAAGAAGGTAAAATCTACAATAGTAACGGTATCTTGATTCCTGAACTCGTCCGTGAAAATGGCGGTATCGTGACGAGTGTTGAACAACTCGTCGATGACAACGATTTGCTCCAAGCTTCGCTCCAAAAAGCCATTGCCGAAAACGACATTGTTATCACAGACGGCGGCGTTTCAGTCGGTGACTTTGACTTCATCGGCGATACAGCGCGGCAAGCTGACGAATTGTTGTTCAATAAAATCAAGCAGCGTCCCGGTAGCGTCACCACCGCGTTCGTGCAAGACCAGACCCTCGTCATGGCCTTATCTGGTAATCCGGGCGCCTGCTATACTGGTTTTTACCTGTACGTCGAACCATTGTTACGGCGGTTTGTCCATCAAGCTACTCGCCTGCAAAAAGTCACATCACGCTTGGCCGCGCCATATCATAAGACCAACGGCTTCGACCGCATCCTACGCGCGACTTACACCGTTGAAGATGGCCAGTACGCCACTTATCCGAATGGCCCTGACCGTTCAGGCGCGCTCAGCAACCTACAAACGACGACCTGTTTGATTAAGATTCCACACAGTAACCAACCGATCGCACTCAATGCCGAGGTGGAAACATGGCTGTTACCTTTCAAATAATTGGTTATAAAAAAAGTGGTAAAACGCTGATTACGACGGCTTTGGTTCGGCAACTCAGCGCGCAACAATTACGTGTGGGCGTACTCAAACACGACGCCCATGCCAGCAGTATGGACGTGCCTGGCACCGATACCGCACGTTTTAGTGACGCCGGTGCCCAAGCCGTCCTGCTACAGTCAGCCAACGGCACGTTTTATCATCAAACGACGCCGCAAATGCCGCCCGTCAGCGCTTTGATTGCGCAGCTACCGGCGACGACCGACGTTATTTTACTAGAAGGATTCAAGCAAGCCAACTACCCCAAGTTGGTCTTGCTACGACCAGAAGATTGCGCGACCGATTTTGCCGCGTACCCGAACATTCAAGTGTTCGCTAGTTTAACCGCCCATCCAGACGCAACGCTAATTGGGGTGCCAGCCATCTGCGACTGGTTTCAACAACACTACTTAACGGACTTTAATTTCAAGGAAACGAAGGACTGATTTCTATGACAGATTCATTGACGCATTTTAACGACCAGAACCGCGCGAAGATGGTTGACGTCACCGACAAGGCCGTCACTCACCGCGTCGCGACCGCCACCGGCCAAATCTCGATGCACCCCGCGACGCTTCAGCGGATTCACGATGGTCAAATTAAAAAAGGCGACGTACTCGCAGTCGCCCAAGTGGCTGGTATCATGGCAGCTAAACAGACCAGCAATCTAATTCCCATGTGCCACCTGATTCCACTGACGGGCGTCGACATTCATTTTAGCGATAATGACACCGACACCATCACCGTCGACGTGCTCGTCAAGGCCAAACACGTCACCGGCGTTGAAATCGAAGCGTTACTTGCCGTTCAGGTGACTTTACTGACGATCTACGACATGTGCAAGGCGATCGACCGTGGCATGCTGATCAGTGACATCCACCTCGTTGAAAAAGATGGTGGCAAAAGCGGCCACTTCGTCTATCACGACACACCTGAATCATAAGAAAGAAGGCCTAGAAATGCTGGGAATCGTTTTAGCGGGCGGTCAATCACAGCGCTTTGGTCAAGATAAAGCCCGTTACCAGTTGGCCAATCAGCCACTCAACAATGTCGGTTTGGCTGTGGCCAAGTTACAACTACTGTGCGAGCACGTGATTGTTAGCGCGAATGCCAACAATTTCAGTGCGCTCGCGGCCCAATTTGCAAGCGACCAGCACGTGACCGTCACCCGCGATCAAGCCCCGTTTGTACAGCAAGGTCCGCTCAGCGGCATCTACGCGGCAACCTGTCTTTCGCCTGAACTCACTGACTACTTGTTATTAGCCGTCGACTATCCCCTAATGACCACGACCATTTTGACAACTCTAACGACCGCAGCCAACTGCTACGCGGCCACACCGACGCGCGACCACTACCTCGTCAGCCACTTTCAAACGAGTCAAGCCATCGTCCGCGACGATTTATTATTAGGTGATTTACGGGTCAGCCACTTTATGACCGCCACTTGTCAGGCTGTTCCCATCACTTTTCCTGCTAGCCGCGCACTAATCAATTTAAATAAACTGGAGGCACTTACAGATGTTAACTAAAGCAGACATGTCCGACCGTGATTTTCAAAAATTATTACAGGTGGCCCTGACCGACTTAGGACTTCGCCAGACCATGCTCGAAAACCGCGTCAGTGAAGTCAACGAAGAAATGCGCTCACTTGAAAAAGATGACCAATTGGATAAACTCGATATGCAGCTGCGCGCCGTCCGCCAAGACTACGATCACTACCGGCAATTCGTCGATCCTGATTTCAAATTAGATATTGCGGATCAATACCGGGAATCTTAAGCGCTGTTTTGATATTACTTTCCAAATCAAAACACACCAGCTGAGGCCCTCTGGGAACAGTTCAGGCTTGCGTAAAGTTGCTTTATGTCCGCGTCCTAAGCCGGCTTACAGGCGTTTCTGACAACGCTGGATAATATTCGAAAGGCAGACATATGCGGACCCAACCTTTTGACGGACTAGTCGTCGATTCTTCGTAAACAGTCTTTTTGGTAATAAACCGTTTATGACGAAAGCGATCATACTCGTGTTTAATTACAAGACTCAGCAGCATTACTGAAGGTTGTATAGATTTTATCTACTCACCTGAACTGACAAAACCTTTATGCTAAGTGAAAGCCAGGACTATCGACTAATTTCATGGCATTTTACCAACATTTGGATGGTTGGGCAACACTTAAATGCGACAAATCAGTGTCATGCTGATTCAAAGTTTGCTTGAAGTTACTGCAACTAAATATCCATTGATCAATTGCACCAAGATAGTGGCCGTTCATCCGCCATTCGAGCGGCTTCCCGACTGTCCGGACAATGCCCAAGGGGGAAGTTCTTCTTGTCCGGGTGGTCTTCCCGGGCTAGAAGAAGACTCGTATTTGAAATTGCGCAGTGATTTTCTGCGTGAGTTCAAATCGATGTCCACCCAGTTCCAGCGTTGTCAGCCGGCCCCGGAAGTCGGACTAAGGCACGTATCGGCTGGCGAACAGGAATCCACCAAATAGCATGATTTAATCATGCTTCAAGACAACTTAATTAGCACAATGATTTCAAGACGCTACCCATTAACTATAGTAATAAGGTAAAATAAATCAGTTGGCATAAATCTGATAAAATATTCCATTTATGTATAATTGTAAAAAAATAAAAATGTGTAAATCGGTTTCAAACCGTTGTAATCATGGTATGATAAAGGAGGAATAAAAAGTGACCTTAGCTGAAAATGCCAATCGACCAAATTATCAACAGGTCGTTGACCAACTCTACCAGACAAGCGATTTTGACTTTGTCGGTATTGCCCTACAAAGTGCGCAACCGCCCCATCAGATTACTTGGCAATACGTTGCCGGAAATCAAAGTGAGCAGTTTCGTAATATCGTATTGCGTAGTGGGATTGGCATTGCCGGATTAGTGGTTCGCACGGGTAAACCATTTTGGAAGAATGCGTTACGCGCCACCAGTTACAGTGATGCCCTGTATACCCCGATTGCCGCCAGTGAATCATTGACGGCGGCCGCAGCGATTCCAATTCTAGCAACCCCCTTTCGATTAGTCGTCGGGGTGCTGCTAGTCGGCTATCGCTCCACGCAAACTGTTTCTGAAGCAACTGTCAGTCGGCTTTCCCGTTACTTGGCCACTTTTTAATTCGGCGAAGGGAGGCCGACTTTTTGCTAGAATCAAATCATTGGATTCAACAATACTTTGCAGAGGCAACGGATGCGGTGCTGATTTTTAAAGATGAACAACTCGTCATCAGTAATCAACTCGCCCGTGATTTGCAAGCGGAATTGGATTTCGACCCCAATTATTTAGTACAAGTCGCGGATAACGCGGTTCAACAAAAGTTTAATACGACTGATGATTGCTTTGACTGTGTCATCCGCAATCTGATGCCGGAAATTTCGATTCCAATTACGCTGGCGGTCAACAAGCCCCACCCACTCAATTACTTTCTCATTTATCACGTTATCGATAAAACCGAGCGGGTCTTCTCACTGACGCTCAAAAATCGGGGCACCATCAAACGAATGGATCAATTGGCGCAGCAACGGCAACTGAACGCATACGTGAACCGGGCACACGAAGAGGAACGTAAGAAAATTTCAGCGGACCTCCACGACAGCATCGCCCAAGGAATTTACTCCGCAATCATGGGCGTGCGTCGAATCAGCGATGATCAAGCGAATTCCAGTCAGACCCAAGCCTTGACTCAAGTGATTGAGACGCAACTGGAAGATACCTTAGCCGAAGTTAAAGGTATGGCGCTGGACATTCGACCTTCAGTCCTAGACAATTTCGGCTTATTAGCCGCGTTGCGGGCGCTCGCCAAACGTCTCCAGGCTAACTCCGGCGTCACGATTACCGTGACCGGCCAGGATAAGACAATGCCGCTCTCGACTGACGTGCAAAACGTGCTCTACCGGTTGGCCCAGGAGTCAATCAATAATGCACTCAAACACGCCCATGCTAACGAAATCAATTTGTTATTGGTTGCCCATCATCACTACGTTACACTCGAAGTCATCGACGACGGCCAAGGTTTTTCAGTTCCTGCGCAATCCGGGTTTAACGGGCACTCACTGGGACTATTGAATATGAATGAACGGGTCAAAGCACTCAACGGCACGTTTGGTATTCATTCGCAACCTGGACACGGCACCACCGTTACGGCAAAGTTTCCGATGGCTGATGAACCAGATTGAGTCGATCATCGAGAATTCGTGGGGAACGATTGAATCGTGTTCGCCACGAACGATAGCCGGTGTGCGTTTGATGGCTTAGAGCCAAACGACAAATAAGCAGTCACGCTGAGATTGCTCGCTCACAACTGAACAGGCTGGACAAGCCTTGCATTACCGTCCCACCAAGTTTACCAACCACACGACACCAGCGTTACCTTTTGCCATATTTGCCTATTTGCCAATTTGCATAGAGGAGTTGTTTTATCATGTATCACGTCTTAATCGCGGATGACCATGCCGTCGTCCGTTCAGGGTTAGCCTACTTAATTAACCAACAACCTAATTTTGGAGTTATCGATGAAGCCGCGGATGGCACTTCGACCTACCTACGCGTTGAACAAGGTGACGTGGATATCCTCGTCATGGATTTAAGCATGCCCCCTGGTGAAAGTGGCCTCATCACGACCCAACGCATTCACGAACATTTTCCGGATGTCCGGATCTTAATTTTGTCGATGCACGAAGAACAGGAGTACATCAATAAAGCGCTACATAATGGTGCCATGTCCTATATCATGAAGAGTTCTTCTGACGATGAATTACTGAAAGCCTTGAAAACGGTTGCGAGCGGTGAGGAATATGTCGATGCCAATATCGTCATGACCAAATCCGATGTTCAGCAAATCAATTCAGACGGTGTCGACACGAATCTGACCGGCTACAATGGTCTGTCCAAACGTGAACGCGAAGTCTTCCCACTGGTTGCGTTAGGCTACTCCAACAAGGAAATTGCTGCCAAACTGTTTATTTCAACTAAAACGGTCGAAGCGCATAAAGCCAATATTATGCACAAACTAGCGCTCAACAACCGCGCGGATTTAATTCGCTACGCTATTCACCATCATTTGATTGACTTCTAATCGGCACGATGGGTGGCGTCTTTAACTTAATTGTTTCACCGCAGAATCTAGCACTGGCTGGGTTCTTTTTTTAACCACATTTAGCTACTGGACGTCTGAGACGGGTGAATTGGTCATGGATTCATGCTTAAACCGGCGCTTCGCCGAGTGGCGTTATTTGCATCTCAAACGGGCGCAGTAGTTGGCTTGGGTTCGTCTACCGATGGGGCCCCTATTTCGTCCTCGAAAAAGCCAGTTCGCGCCCACGCCGACCACTAATCTACGCCAGCTCACACGGTTTCCAATATTCTTCAGCAGGCGTATTTAAGCCTTTTTCGATGAAACACGCCAACAAAATTCACGCCACGTAATATTAGTCATTTCCCCAATATCTAATACCGATGCAGTCCGCTAAACTAGGGTTAAAAGCACTTGGAAGGAGCACTACCTCATGGCACATAATGTTAGTCAAGATGAAGAACTATTAGGAATCCTACGGGACGTTGCAACCCACCGTTTTCACCAAGGAAGACAAGTCAATCCCAATTCAATGCTCTACCAAACAGTGAGCGTGGCTGTTGAACGTGGTTATCTGAACAACGCGACCCTGGACGACAACTACAGTCATACCTTGGCCAGTATCGACCTGACCAAGGCGACGTTAACTGAAGCGGGCACGACAAAATTGCAAGCCCTTACCAATACCAACGATAACAATGATGGTAATGAAGCAGCCGCCGCGACAGATACTGACAACCAACCAGAAGCATAGGAGGCCGTTCATGGATATTCAAGAAAAATTAGCTGCAAAGTATGATAACATCGCCATTTATACGGCTGGCTTCTATGCGGATCCTGAAGATGAATTGGGGACCCGTAGCAAGCTCAGCGAGACTTTAAAGTCATTCACGATGAACCAACACGCAGACACCCCCTTCTCACTGCAAATCATGACGACGAATGGTGAAATCAACGTCATGCCACTGGGTCTGCTGAGTTTGGATGAATTAAAAGCCTACGAAACTAAACGCCGTGAAGAAGCCGGTCTCAGTGCAGATGACGATTCAATTCCGTTGGTCGTTCAATTTGCACCTCATACTGAAAAAGGCCAAGTTCAAAAGCAAATCGTAGACAGTACGCAAGCATTATTCGCAGATTTCAACACCCAATTTGCCAAAATCTGGGCCGTGGTCAAAGCAGACCTGCAAGTCAATCAGAACTTGTTGGTGACAATGGAACGCGATTTGATCGCCGATAGCGTCGATGTCCAAAGTGAGTATCAAAACAACTTCAAGATGATGGATGCCGCCACTCGGAAGTCTAAATTAGGTTTCGAATTAGCCGACGAAGACTTGGGCCATTTTAGCGCGTACATGGCTGACATGCACGAAATTCAGGCAATTGTTCTTTCAGCAGCCGCTTTCGTCAAACATGAGCTTTTGGGTGACGATTTATTTGCCCAGGTCATGAATGACAAGGTTTCACGCAACACCCTCTTCTGGGTACTGGATAATACTTTTTATGAGACGCTTTACTATTTCATCGAGAAGAATCGTGAGACGACCAATGGTGACAAACTCGTCAAACATCTGCATCATCAGAAAAAACTACTGATTATCAACATGCGCAACGATGCCTATCAGCGCGCACAAGCGGCCCTGGATGATACTACAACTCGAATCGACATGGACAAGTATTTCAGCGATATTTTCGTCCCAATTGCCGAACAACTGGCCCGCGAAGTGGATCAATTTCAAGATTAATGGGGGCAAACATGCATGTTACTAGATTATGACGTCGCCTTGGAAGACGATTTTCAACAATTACTGGCCCACCTACCTGCCCCTGTCCGTGATTTATTAACGGACGTCGATATTGATGCGCACTATGAGCGCCAAGCGGTTTACACGTTGTTTGGTGCCGGTAGTCCGACATCCGAATTGACACAAGCCGTCGAGTGTTTGGCGCTAGCGACCAATCTGAATCGTGCCAGTTTCACACCTAAACCGACCCTGAACGACTTGGCCATCAGTAAAGCACAGGCCTATGCCAGTCAATATCTGGGTCAACGTTTCAATCAGTTAGTGGTTCATGCGACTGGTCTAACCGATACCACGAAACAAGACCTATTTACGGCCGCCACCGAGTTACCGCTCGCTAATCTCAACCGGTTGCGACTGAACTTCAACCAGCGCGAACGCATTGCCGATTTTCTAAAGGATACCAAGGATCGCTCGGCCCGACTGACTGGTTTGAGTGCCGAACTCGCCGCAAGTCTTGCCGATACCGACACAGCCGTGAGCGGCCTAGCCCGCGCCATCGGGGAAACGATTGGGATTATTGCCAAGATTCACCATGACGTCCAAGATACACGGCAGATCGCCGATTTTCATGAACGACTGTTACGTGGCGACTACCCATTGCCGCTACTCTTTGGCTTTGAAAATGAAGCGGGTTATTTCTACGACTTCTTCCATCAAGCGCACCAGCCCACTGCCGACCAATTCGTGGCCGCCCAACAAAAAGTCCTCGCGACAGGACTGGAACCCGCCCTCACGATGGCCAATGAACTAGTCGATCAGGCCCGTCTGGATTGCCAGCAATTACCCGCCGGTGACACGCGCCAACGCGTTGAACGGGCCTTGGAACGACTGACAGCAACTAACAGCGAAGCATAGGTAACGAGACGAACATTGATGGGCTCGTCGACAACCGTTGCTAGCGGATATTCATCGTTATCATTCTGGTTCAACCTCATCTCACATCAACAACTAGCCGCATCGAAGTCCTCCAGGTGGATCACTTCGATGCGGCTGTTGTTTTGGCAATTGTTCATGATTCAACCGCTCCCAGTTGTGGCCCGATAGTCTAAAAGCAGCTCGACCCGCATTCGTCTTGAATACGGGTCGAACTGCTTTTTAATGTGAATGCTAACTGACACGCTAGTAACTTGCGCCATTAAGCCCGTTTACTTGCACGTAAATACCGACTTCGTAACGCGGCCGTTTTGACTTCCACGACTTGGTTATGGTTGATGCGGGCAAACGCAACCGCCTCGCTCAGTAGCTGCTGAATTTCAGCAGCTGGGCGCTGACGTTCGATAGCATTTGCCGCCGCCAAATATTTGAGCCGTGGCAAATAATACGTCACGTGTTGACTGGAACACAGGTTAACGCCATCGTCGATCAACTGGTTGCTCGTTGCAAAGTCGGCACGCATGCTGTAATACTCAGCCGTATAGAAAATCATCGTTAGCAAGCGCAAGTAATCCTGGTCAGCAACCGCCGCCATTAACTGTTCGATCGCCTGAAGGACCTTTTCAAAATAAAACTGTGCCTTTTCCAATTCCGCCAGCCGACTGTACATCACACCTAGCCCAACATAGGCTAACGGGGTGAAGACGGTCTCGTGGGACTGGTCCAGGTCGTCTAGGATTTGATCGAAATCAAAACAGACATCACTGGCGGCACCATTGATCAATGATTTAAGTAGCCCACTGAGATAGTAGAATTGCATTTTTAGTGGGACCGCCTCGATTTGCGCGACCTGTACTTGTTTTAACGCCTGTAAAACGGGTTGGTAGTTTTCCATCATTAACTGCCGTTCAATCTCATCTAGTTGGGCACGAACTTGAGTCACCGAGTGGTCGCGACTTTCGTTTAAATCATCGACCGTCAGCCCGAGTCGGCCACACAGTTGTTCCAAAATTGCTAGTGATGGCACCCGCCCACGTCGCTCAAACTTGCTGAGGGTCGCTTGCGTGCAAATGCCAGTCGATAACTTCACTTGTGAAATTTTCAGGGCCTTGCGACGGGCCACAAATTTTTGAATGTCCATACTCGTTTCAACCCCATTTCACAATTTAATCCTGGCGACCACTTAACCGTGGATACCCAATGCGACCTTCGCAAACCGGCTCATTTTGCTCATATCCCAAGCCGGTTCCCAGACTAAATCAATTTCACAGCCCGTCACACCGTCAACGCTAGTCACCGCGCGGTTGATTTGGTCGGCTAATAAGTTTCCAAGTGGGCAGCCCATGGTCGTTAACGTCATGGTAACCACACAATTACCGCCATCATCCACGTGAATATCGTAAATCAGGCCTAAATTGACCATATCGATACCTAATTCTGGATCGATCACATCCTCAAGTGATTTCATCACCGCGTCTTCAATCGGCGAGAATTCTTCGCCTTCACCAATGCCATCTGCCATTCTGCCACACTCCTGTCTAATTGTTATGCGTTTAATTATACCATTTTTATAAGCGTTTTTATGTCAATTGCTAATATTTGACACACAACTGTAATCGATTACAACTTACCTCACGATATGCACGTCCCCGTGAATGAATCGACGCCACAATGCGTACCAGCAGACCAACCCAGTCAAGGCCAGTAGCACAATTCCCAATCGATAACTCCCAGTCCAGGTATGAATCCAACCAACGAGCAGCGGTGGGAAGAAGCCACCGAGGCCACCAAGCGCACCAACAAAGCCGGTCACCGCCCCAGTATTTCCCTTTGAAACGTACGGCACCATCTTGAAGATGACCCCGTTACCAAAACCGGCAATCAATCCCGCACCAACGATACCAAAGATGAACAGTGACTGATTACTGAACGTCAAGGTAATGATGATGGCAAAGACTGTGATCCCAATAAAAATCCACTGGAGCATCTGCATTGGCCGCCACTTATCAGCTGCCGCACCCCCGATAGGCCGGACGATCGTACATAAGCCCGCAAATAAGGCAGCGTATAATCCGGCCGTGACTTGTGGGACTTTGAAAATATCTTCTAGGAAGAGTGGCGTTAAATTCGTAAATGAAACGAACAACCCGAAAGTCAAGAAATAGAATAATGACAGATACCAAGTACTGCTTTCTTTGGCGACCGCTAACGCTCCTGTGACCGTCTTGGTCTTATCGACCGGCATTTCACGACAGAAAATCGCAAATAACACGGCTAAGATCACCGTCAAAATCATTAAGAAATAGTAGACCACGTTAAAGCCATAGGACGTTGAAATCGAAGGTAGCGTCAACGCTGCGACGGCGTTACCCATGTTCCCCATACTGACGATGCCGAGCGCAAGTCCTTGTTTTTCTGGTGGAAACCAGACCGACGCATAGGAGACTCCCACGGCAAACGATGTGCCGGCCATCCCAACGAGCAGCGCTGCCACGAGTAACATGCCGTACGTGTGAACTTTCGTAATCATAATCAGTGGAATGAGAATAAAAGCCATCAAAATTAAGTAGACTTTCTTACCCCCATACCGATCACTCAAAATCCCCACTGGAATCCGCATGATGGAGCCGAGCAGAACTGGTGTCGCTAACAGTAGCGTCCGTTGTGAGACACTAAGGTGAAACTTCGTCGCCAACTCCCCCGCGAGCGGTGCAAAGTTCGACCACGACATAAAACAAACGATCATTGCAACAGTTGCCAGTCCCAGCGCCAAATACGCGCGCCCCCGATTACTGGTTTGTGCTTCTTCAACAGTCATGATTTATCCTCCAATCTGACTCATATGACGCCATGTTGGGGCTTTGTCGATAATCCGGTCCGTCTCCTTCATGGCCATTTCATGGTTGAGTGGCTTGTTATCTAAGGCTTTTTGAATCAATTGACGAAATGCCGCTGGGTCACCGATGGCCGCACGAATGTCGATTTCTTCGTTCCAGTAGAGGCACGCCTTCACGTAGCCGTCCGCTGTGATCCGTAACCGATTACAGTTTTCACAGAACTTCGAACTGATTGGATGAATCAAACCAAAGCTCCCCTCGTAACCGTCGATCTGATAATTATCCGATGGACCGTTACCTCGAAGTTCAATTGGATGGTAGGTCAGGCCGTTTTCATCGCAAGTATCAAAGACACTCTTCAAGCCGACGTACTCCTTTTGCCATGTCTTGAGGGAATTACCAATCGGCATAAATTCGATAAACCGAGCATTGACGTCGTGATCCTTGGTATACTGCAGAAAATCTAGCACTTCATCGTCATTTTGACCTTTAATCAACACAATGTTTAATTTGATTTTCTTAAAATGTAACTTGCTGGCCGTTGCGATTCCGTCTAAGACCTGCTGAATATTCCCGCCACGCGTAATCTTACGGTACCGGTCTGGTTTGAACGTATCCAAACTAATGTTGAGTCGGTCTAAACCAGCTTCTTTGAGTGGCTTCGCCAATTTCGCCAAAAACAGGCCATTCGTCGTAATCGAGACGTCGTTGATCCCTTCAACGGCCTTAATGCGCCGCACGATTTCGACCACGTCAGTCCGCAATAATGGTTCGCCCCCGGTGATGCGCACTTTTGAAACACCCATTGCGGCAAAGTTCTCAATCATCTGGACGATTTCATCCTGCGATAACACCCGGTCAGTTGGGAAGAATGGCAAACCTTCCTTGGGCATACAGTAAACACACCGCAAATTGCACCGATCAGTAATCGATAACCGGACATAATCATGGAGCCGGTCAAAACTATCATATAATTTCTCCATTTGTTCATCCTCCTTCGTTGTCACTAACCCGCTGCGCCTAGCCCCCGCTTACTGGCGGAATCAGTGCAACCTCGTCGGTGGACTGTAGGACTTGTTGCCCGTCCACGATAAATTCTTGATTGACGGCAATGCGCGCATTATTAATCAGCGTTTTCAATGCTGGTGCTTGCTGGCACAATGCCGGTTTGACCATTGCCGCGGTACTGGGCTGCGCGACGTCAATCGTCACGGTCGGCCCCAGCTGTTCGCCGAGCATGGCAAAGAGCTTAACTGTCAGTTTCATCTTCAATCCCCCCAACGAACCTTATCGGTATCAAATTCTTTCTTCCAGATTGGGACTTCTTGCTTTAACGTATCAATCAAATACTGACACCACTCAAAAGCTTCCGCACGATGCGCCGCAGCGACACCAATAAATACCGCCTCGTCCATTAATTCCAAATGACCAACGCGATGTGCAATGACCACCCGGGCACCCTGAGCTTCAATCGGTGCGGCCAATTTCTCTAATTGACTGATTGCCATTTCTGAATAGGCTGAGTATTCAATTGACTGAGTCTCAATATCCCCCGTCCACTGGCGAACCGTCCCCACGAACGTCACGATTCCCCCATATTCCGGTGCCTTCAACGCCTGATACAGCGCGTTGACATCCAACGGCGTCGCAGATAATTTGATTTTCGCCATGGCGTACCCTCCTTTTGACCTCATTTGCTTACCCTTCTATTATGTCAGAGCCCACTTTTAAAATGAATTAGTCAAATCCCTAATAATGGTCAGTTCGTGAAAATGCTATCATATATTTATAGCACGTATTGTGTGGCTTAATTGGGCATGAAGTGTGATTAAAACGCACTGGTTATTTGTCGTACTGTTCGTCTGCCGGCGATCGTCCTGGTCCGACTTCCGGGGCCGGCTGACAATTGCTGGAACGTAAGCCGACATCGATTTGAACTCACGCAGAAAATCACTGCGCAATTTCAAATACGAGTCTTATTCTAAGCCGGAAGAAAGTCACTTCCGACTAAGAATAATTTGGCTACTGAGCATTGTCAGCCAGCCCCTCCAGTCGGGAAGCCGTTCGAATGGCAGATGAACGGCCACCTAACTTGGTACAATTGACCACGGATATTAGGTGACTGGTCCTTCAAGCAAACTTTTAACCGAGATCGATTATGCTTTACGAAATTTGAGTAGTGAGAAGATTTCCTGAATATTACTTCTAGTTTTTATAGCTACTGGTCTTGAAATTAGTCGATAAAATTGTCGTCGTTTAGAATTTAAGACTTTGTTATTTGAGACGACTAGAGAAAATTCTGACAAGTTCAGTGAAGTCTTGTGTCCGAATCATTAAATCATGGATAAGAATGTTTAGTGATTGTTAGAAAACTGTCCGACAGGTGAATATCAAGATTACCGTGTACCAAGGAACCAACGACCAATCTAACGAAAAGTTGGGTACACACATGCCTGCCTTTCGAATACCATCCCGGCTGGAAGGTATTCTGGGCAAGGCCCAGTGGTGAAATTTCACTTAGCAAGCGTTTTGTGCTTGGTTAGTGAAAGACCAGTATTTAAGACGTGGGCTATCGGCTTAAATCTGTGTCCACCACGTTCCGGCCATTGCCCAGAATGCCTGGAAGCCGGCGTAGGACGATCCGATCACTGCACGTTTACGGTAACTCGCACCGTTTCCAGCGGGTCTCAGCTGGCTGCTTTTGACCTTAAGAACTGACATTTTTTAATCATCAATAATGCGAAACAATAACCAGCACAATGCGTTTAAGGCATAAATGGGTATACTGGGCTATTTGAACGACTTTGAAGTGCGTGACATGCTGCACTGACAAGCGCACCTCGCGATAATGGGTCCAGTGACCATTCGGTATAACAGAGGAGGAATCCACCATGAACGCAACGATTATCTACGCTTCATTAACTGGCAACAATGAAGAAGTTGCTGAAATTATTCAAAAACAACTACAGGAACAGGGGGTTCAGACTCAGCTGATTGAAATCAGTCAAGCGGACGCCTTTGAACTCTCATCCGCAGATTTGGCGATTGTCGTCCCCTACACGTATGGTGAGGGCGATTTGCCCGAAGAAGGTCTCGATTTTTATGAAGACTTACTAGATGCGGATTTGGCCGGTGTCGTCTTTGGCGTCGCTGGGTCCGGTGATGAGTGGTATGCAGATGAATACTGCAAAGCCGTCACGGAATTTGATCAACAACTTGCGGGTACGAAGGCAACACGTGGGGCGCAACCAGTCTTCATCGATTTACATCCGGAAGCTGAAGACGAACAACGGCTGGCGGCGTTTACCACTAGTTTGATTCAAACCGCCACGCAACTGGAGGTCTAGCTAATGGTTAAAACTCGTACGCGTGGTTACGGTATTTTGATGCTCGCACTGGTGACGTTACTCGTCCTGATGTTCGTTGCACTCTGCCTGGGACGCTATCAATTGAGCCTACAAGAACTAACCGCTACCTTAACGGGACAAGCTACCGTTAGTCCAGTCATTCACAATATTGTATTCAGTCTCCGTTTGCCCCGGATTTTAGCAGCCGTCGCAATTGGCGCCGCCTTGGCGATCTCTGGGACGGCCTACCAAAGTATCTTTCAAAATCCACTGGTCTCGCCCGACCTGCTCGGTGTCTCAAATGGGGCCGCAGTGGGGGCCGCCCTCGCAATTTTACTGGGTTGGCACACGGTCGGCACACAACTATTGGCGTTCGTCCTCGGACTCGTGGCCGTATTACTCAGTGTCGGCATTCCACGGCTGATTCATCAGTCGAGCACTTTGGCATTGGTCTTAGCCGGCATCGTGATCAGCGGACTGATGCAAGCAATTTTAGGCTTGCTCAAATATCTGGCTGACCCTGATTCGCAGTTACAAGACATCGTCTACTGGCAACTTGGAAGTCTAGCAAAAGTCAATCTTGGCAGTCTTGGTGCCGTTCTACCGCTATTTATTATCGGCATGCTCATTTTACTGATCATGCGCTGGCGACTGACGGTATTGGCGTTGGGCAATCAAGTCGCACTGGCCCAAGGGATCAACGTTCGTTTGGAACGTGGCCTAGTCATCCTGAGCGCAACGATGCTGACAGCCAGCGCAGTTTGTTTGAGCGGAACGATTGGCTGGATTGGCTTGATTGTCCCCCACATGGCACGCATCGTGATTGGTGAAAACACCAAATGGTCCCTACCACTGGCTGGATTGATTGGCGCCATCTTTTTGTTAGTCGTCGACACGCTCGCCCGGACGCTGTCTGCTGGCGAGATTCCGCTCAGCATTTTGACTGGTTTTATCGGCACCCCGATTTTTATTGCAATCTTACTTTCAAAGAAGGTGGCCCTATGACCGCACTATTATCTGGCAAACACCTGGCCTTCCACTATGGCCAACAGCCCGACTTGTTCACTGATTTGAACCTCGAACTGGCTCGTGGTCAAGTCTTGACGTTACTTGGACCCAACGGCATCGGCAAATCCACACTTTTGAAATGTCTGTTGGGCCTATTGACGCCGACAGCCGGCCAACTTGAACTCGATGGCCAACCACTAGCGGCACTCACACCCAAACAACGCGCACAAATCATCGCGTACGTCCCGCAGACCATTCCAGTCACGACTAGTCTGAGTGTGCGCGACTATTTACTAACGGGTCGGACGCCATACCTAAATTTCGCGCAATCTCCGGGCGCCGCTGATGAAGAATTAGCGAACGAAGTCTTGGCCCAACTTCACTTGACTGCCTTAACGGACCGCGCCATCAATACCTTGAGTGGTGGGCAAGCTCAGCTGGTCACGATTGCCCGCGCGTTAGTCCAACAACCACAACTGATCATTTTGGACGAACCGACCGCCGCCTTGGATTTTGGACGTCAGCAACAGATTTTACAACTGGTACAACAGCTTGCTGCATCTGGCATTGCGGTGATTTTAACGACCCACAATCCCAACCATGCTCTGATTTTGAAGCAGCACGTCGGCTTGTTTGGCGCGCACGGTGACTTTCGGACGGGTGGCGTCGAACTATTGACCGAAGAACGGCTGCAAGCCACCTACCAGACCAAACTACACCTGTTGTACGTCCCTGAGCTTGGACGAATGATTTGTGAATTTTAACGATTTGCTGGTTAGTGAGCAGTGGCAAGAGAAGACTCGGCAATGCTGACCGTGTTCACATTAAGCATTTGGCCGCCGACCCTCACCACTCGATTTTTCAAGGCGACTGGTCGTAAATTAACCGCAACAGGTCACTTAATCGTTTGCTCGCCAGTTAAATTCAACTTATCGCCAACAGAGCAGCGCCCGACACCGTACCACTCATCAGGCTACCGCGACCAGCGTTCGAAATTCAAAACGCAAATAACCGTACACCCGAAAAAAGCTAAGCGAACCAACCACGAGAAGGCTCTCGTCAGTTGGTTCGCTTAGCTTTTTCATTGTGCGCCCGATTTATTTACTTAGGCGTCGATGCCCCACTCAACAGTCGGTTGGTCTGGGCGGTACTCAATTGATAATGATAAAATTCCTGATAAAAGGCCTTCGTTTTGGCGACCATATCCAGTTGTTTAAACTGAGCTGGATGTAGTTTTTGTGCGGCCCACAAGACTTGCAAGGCTTCCTCCGCGCTATAGCGATCCCACGGGAAGGTTCCCTGCGGATTACCATACACGTGATTAGTCTTGACCGCCTTGAGCTTACTCAAGACCGCGTTCTTCTTCAGCGCAGCTCGAGCTTGAGCGGTGGTGGCACTACCGACGATAATCACGTCTGGATTCGACTTCGCCAGGGTCTCCGTTGTGACGGAAATCATATTGCCGGATTGCTTCAAGGCGTTCTGACCCCCGGCAGCTTTGATCCATTCATCGACGATCGTGCCGGTTCCATCGACCTGATTCAGGTTAGTCGCGTTCACAAAATGCAACACTTTTGGTTTGGTCGTCACGCCTTTCAGCTGCCGCTTAACGTATGCCAAGTTGCCATTCAGTATGCGTTGATAGCGTTTCGCCACTTTAGGTGCCTGGCCACCGAGGACTTGTGCCGTCAGATTGACCGACCGCCGCAGCCCAGCAAACGTCTGATACATCGCGTTGACCGTGGGCACCTTGGTCTTCTTAGCCTGCTTGGTTTGGGCCGGGTCCGCCGCAATCACGACATCCGGCTTAGTCTTCAGGAGTTCCTCGGACTGCAAGTCGTCGCCCGCAAACGGTGCGGTGACTTTGCTGATGCTGGGATCAATCGTCTTGAACCACGGCGACTGCTTGATCATCTGAGTCGTCGCGACTAGCTTCTTCTGACCACCGAGTAACAAGACCACCTGGTTATTGGCGTGCCATAAATCCGCGACCCGCGTGACTTTAGCCGGTAACTGAACCCGTTTACCACTCATATCGGTGACCGTGCGCGTCGTTGAAGAAGCCGCGGCCGTCGATTTAGCTGGTTTCGTCTGAGACTGACAACCCGCAGCGACACTGATTCCGAAAACGAGCGCCAGTCCCAGTAAAATTCGTTGTGTTTTCTTCATATGCCTACTCCAAATAACCGAATTAACCGATTGAACCTTCCATTTCAAAACTAATCAACCGGTTCAACTCGACCGCGTATTCCATTGGCAACTGCTTGGTAAATGGTTCAACGAAGCCCATGATGATCATTTCAGTGGCCTTAGCTTCTGAAATCCCACGACTCATCAAGTAATAGAGCTGCTCTTCCGAAATCTTCGAAACTTTGGCTTCGTGTTCCATGGCAACGTTGGCACTATCAATTTCGTTATACGGAATCGTGTTCGATGAGGATTGGTCATCCATAATGATCGTGTCACATTCCACGTGGGCCTTGGAGCCGTCAGAATGTTTGGCAAACCGCACCGTCCCACGGTAATCAGTCGCCCCGCCAGTCTTGGCAATCGATTTGGAAACGATCGAACTGGACGTGTTCTTGGCGTTGTGGATCATCCGCGCCCCAGAATCTTGGTGAATCCCGTTGCTAGCGACCGCAATCGACAACATCGTGCCGCGCGCACCTTCACCGTTCAAATAAACGCTCGGGTACTTCATCGTGACTTTAGAACCTAAGTTACCGTCGACCCATTCCATCGTCGCGTTTTCAGCGGCCGCAGCCCGTTTGGTTTCCAAACTGTACACGTTATCCGACCAATTTTGAATCGTCGTATAGCGGCAATAAGCGTTGGGTTCAACGTTGACTTCCACGACGGCGGCATGCAAACTATCTGATGAATAGTTAGGCGCGGTACACCCTTCAACGTAATCCACACTGGCGCCGTCTTCCACGATAATCAAGGTCCGTTCAAATTGACCGGAGTTTTCGGCGTTTAAGCGGAAGTAGGATTGAATTGGCGTCTTGGTCTGTACACCCTTCGGCACGTAAATAAATGAGCCCCCGGACCAAACGGCAGCATTTAGGGCCGCAAACTTGTTATCGGTTGGCTTAACGAGCTTGCCGAACCACTTTTTGAAGAGTTCTGGATAGTCGTGTAAGGCCGTATCGGTATCCGTAAAAATGATGCCAAGCTTTTCGAAATCTTGACGCATGTTGTGATAAACCACTTCGGATTCGTATTGTGCGGATGAACCGGCCAAATATTTACGTTCAGCTTCCGGCACACCCAGCCGGTCAAATGTCCGTTTCAAGTCAGCAGGCACTTCATCCCAGTCACGGAACTTCTTGTCCGTCATCTTCTGGTAGTACAACATGTCCTTCAAATCCAGCTTGGTCAAATCAGGACCAAACTTTGGCATCGGCATCTTCAAATATTCATGATAAGCGTTTAGCCGATAATCTAGCATCCATTGTGGTTCGTGCTTGGCCGCTGAGATCTCGCGCACCGTCTCCTCTGTTAGGCCACGGCCAGTCGAATAAGCTGGCTGCACATCATCATGGAACCCATATTCATAATCACGGTCATTTTTGACCACGTCAGGTACTTCACTCATACTTCTGATTCCTCCTCTTTGCCATTTTCAGCGAGCAATGCGCGTTGCAAGGCCCACCAAGCTAGCGTGGCACATTTGATACGTGCCGGAAATTGCATAATATTTGATAAAATGGCGGCATCTTCTAAGGCGTCGATATCCGCTTGTGAATGCTGCTTGCCGATTGCCATGTCCGAAAATGTCTTCGCCATTGCCAAGGCCTGTTCCTTCGACTTACCCATCACGGCATCGGTCATCATACTGGCGGATGCTTGGCTGATCGTACAACCTTCCCCGGTAAAGCCGATGTCTTCAATTTTATCCGTATCATCTAATTGAATCGATAAGTTGATCACATCGCCACAGGTCGGGTTCTTTAAGGTAATCGCGTGCGTCGCATTTGGGAGCGCATTTTTATGATGCGGATGATCACCGTGATCGAGAATCACTTCACGATACAAGCCGCTTAATTTAGACAGTCCCATGTTTGAAAAACTCCTTTGTTGCTTGGAGTGATGTTAATAGTTGGTCAGCGTCAGCTTGCGTGTTGTATAGGTAAAAACTAGCGCGGGCGGTCGCTACCACCCCGAGTGCTTCCATCAACGGTTGCGCACAGTGATGACCAGCACGAACCGCTACGCCTTCCATATCCAGCGCGGTTGCGGCATCGTGCGGATGTAGCCCATCAATATTGAAGGCAATCACCCCGGTATGCCGTTGTGGATCTTGAGGGCCGTAAACGGTCACGCCCGGCATCGCAATCAGCTTCGGTAATAAGTAATCGACCAACTGCTGCTCATGGGCTTGGACCTGGGCCATGCCAATTGCGTTCAAATAATCGATGGCAGCGCCTAAACCAATCGCACCGGCGATATTTTGCGTCCCAGCCTCAAATTTCCAAGGTAATTCCGCCCACGTACTATTGTCACGATGGACGAAACCAATCATCTCACCGCCATATTGGTACGGTGGCATCGCTTGTAATAGGGCTTCGCGGCCATAAAGCACACCGATACCAGTTGGCCCCATCATTTTATGACCTGAGAAGGCGTAAAAATCAACGTCGAGGTCTTGGACATCGACTGGCATATGCGGCGCAGCCTGGGCCCCGTCCGCAATCATAATGGCGCCATTTGCGTGGGCCAGTTGTGCCAATTCTTTGATTGGATTGACCGTGCCTAACACGTTGCTGGCATGTGTGACTGAGACAATTTTCGTTTTCGGCGTAATCTTTTGTTTTGCATCCGTCAGGTCTAATTCGCCGGTCGGTGTCAACTCGATGTATTTTAAGGTTGCGTGTTTCTTGAGCGCCAACTGCTGCCACGGAATCAAATTGCTGTGATGTTCCATGATTGAAATCACGATTTCATCGCCGGCCTGAATGTTGGCTTCACCATAAGTGCTCGCAATCAAGTTCAAACTATCGGTCGTGCCCTTCGTGAAGACGATCTCATCAGTTTTCGGTGCGTTGATGAACGCTTGAACCTTGGCGCGAGCGGCTTCATATTGTGTCGTCGCCCGTTCAGCTAAAGTATGGACACCGCGGTGCACGTTGGCATTGTCGTGTTGATAAAAATGAACCAGGGCGTCAACCACCTGATTGGGCCGTTGCGCGGTCGCCGCGTTATCGAGGTAGACGAGTCGTTCATCGTTGACTTGCTGATCTAAAATTGGAAAATCTGCGCGATGTTTCTCAAAGTTCGATACCATCTTCAAGCTTCCTTTCAATCGTATTCGTCAGCCGCGTCCGGACCGTCTTCGATGGAATCGCACCAATCACGGTACTCAAGAATCCCCGAATAACGAGTCGCTGGGCTTGGGCCTTGTCGATTCCCCGACTCATCAAGTAGTACATCTGATTCTGGTCGATTTGACCGACACTGGCTGCGTGCCCGGCCAAGACATCGTTTTCATCAATCAACAAGATTGGGTTGGCATCCCCATGGGCATCATCGGACATCATCAACACCCGATTTTCTTGTTCGGCATGGGCGCCAGATGCACCGTGGATAATATGACCGATCCCATTAAAAACCAGATTTGATTTTTCCATGATGACCCCGCGTTGAACGATGTTGCCATCGGTCTTCTTACCGTGATTAGTGACCCGGGTATTGATGCAGACATCTTGCGACTTAGTGGTGACCGTAATGACTTTGGCATCCGACTTGGCGCCTTCACCAATTAGTTCGGAATCAAAATCACCAAAGGTATTGCCATTGTTCATCATCCCAATCGCCCAGTCGACTTTCGCCCCGCGGCTGATTGATGCCCGCCGATTGAGGTAAGCCGTCGTATTGGCACCGAGTTCGTCAAACGCGGAATAGTGCACTTCACTGTCACCACGCGCTAAGATTTCAACGACACAGTTGGCAATGTTAGTCACATCCCCCTTAGTCGTGAGGTGTTGAGTAACGGCAAAGTGGCTGTCCGCTTCCGCCACGATCAGCACGTGGCTGACCAGTGGCTGGGTGCGGGTGCTGTCTTGAATCGTGTTGATTTCAATGGGCGCTTTGATCGTGACACCCTTCGGAACGTAGAGAAAGACCCCCGCATTCAAAAAGGCGGTGTGATAACTAGTCAGGCGGTCTTCATCCGTTTTAACGACTTTGACCATAAAGTGTTTTTCAGTTAATTGCGGATGTTCACGAAAAGCGGTGAACATGTCGGTCAAAATCACGCCTTGTTCGTCGAGTTCATCTGGCAAGTTGACCGTCACCGTTGTCTGACCGACCTGCACGATTTGGATGTGGCCTTCTTCAGCGGTCACGTCGGTTGCCAGCGTCCGGTCTGAGCGACTGAACTTTAAGGGTTGCTCCGTTGGGGTGAGCGGCCAGTCTCGAATGCTGAACCGGTCGGCTTTTGGAACAGCCAAACCCTGCATTGCATCGACAGCGGCTAACCGCCGTTCAACGAGCCAGTGCGGTTCGCCGTGTTCGTTAGCCGCGTCAGCTAACGTTGTTTTGATTGCTTCATAATCAGCAGTTGCTTCCATCGCTTCACACCCCCTAGTCTTCGTCATCAACAAGCTTGACGTCTAAGTTCAAATCATCACGTAATCCAGCGTAACCTTCTTTTTCAAGCGTCTTGGCTAAGTCAGCGCCACCGGTCTTCACGATCCGGCCACCCATCATAACGTGAACAACGTCTGGCACGATGTAGTTCAGTAGTCGTTGATAGTGGGTGATAATCAATGAGCCAAAATTATCGCCGCGCATTGAGTTCACCCCTTTTGAAACCACTTGGAGTGCATCGATATCGAGTCCAGAGTCGATTTCATCAAGTAAGGCGAAGGATGGCTTGATCATCAATAATTGCAAAACTTCGTTCCGTTTCTTTTCACCACCGGAGAAGCCTTCGTTCAGATACCGTTCCGTCATCGATTCACTCATATTTAGTAAGGCCAAATTCTTATCTAACTCTTTTAAGAAGGCCATGACCGAAATTTGATCGTCTTCAGCTCGCCGCGCGTTCATCGCTGCCCGTAAAAATTCGGCGTTCGTGACCCCTTGGATTTCAGCTGGATACTGCATGCCCAAGAAGAGGCCTTTACGTGCCCGTTCATCGACTGGCATGTTGACGATACTTTCACCATTTAATAGGATGTCCCCCTGCGTCACATGGTAAGCTGGTTGTCCCATAATAGTTTGTGATAAAGTGGACTTACCCGTCCCATTTGGGCCCATAATCGCGTGAATTTCACCGGTCTTCATCGATAAATTAACGCCTTTTAGAATTTCACGAGACTTCTGTTGCTCATCATCCGTCACTTCAACGTGTAAATCTTTAACTTCCAAGGTTGCCATGTAAATCATCCTCCACAATTCAATTTATAACGCTAGCCGTTATTCCTTTCGTATATAACGAATCGTTAACAGCTTCAACAAAAATACCGAAAAATCGGGCTTTCTGTATTCTATACCTAAAGTATAACCGTTTTCATTTCAAAAGAAAATAAGGCTTTTCCCCATATTATTAAAAGCCCTTTCATGCTATCATGTAGGTATAATATTTTTGACAAATTATTCACGATAGGAATATTCAGAAAGGACTGAGTCACATGCTAAGTCAATCAGTCACAAGCTCGCAGTTACATATTCAACAATTCACAGGTTTGGATGAGCAAACCGTTCAACGCTTGCACAGTTTAGGACTACACGTTGGCAGCCAACTCGTGCCAGTCCGCTACTACCCGTTCCATGGCCCAGTGATTATTCAAATCGACCAGCAACGTATCGGCATTCGCTATACGGTGTTCCAGACGTTGATTGGAGGCAAGTGACATGACAACCGTCGCACTATTAGGAAATCCGAATACTGGCAAGACCACGCTGTTCAACGAATTGACGGACAAGTACGCGTACGTCGGCAACTGGACGGGCGTCACGGTTGAGAAGAAAATGGGTCGCATTCGTCATTCTGAAGTGGAAGTCGTCGACCTACCCGGCGTTTACTCACTGAATCCGATCACCAAAGACGAGGCCGTGGTGACGAACTACTTACTGCACAATCACCCTGACCTGATTTTAAACGTCACTAACGCCAGTCAGCTCAAACGAAACTTGCTACTATCAATTGAAGTCCTAGAATTCGGTGCCCCGGTGATCATCGCACTCAACATGATCGACGATTTGAAGCGCACCGGCCACTACTATGATTTTAAGACGCTGGCACAACAATTAGGCTGTCAGATCAAAGCGACCAACGCACGTAATAAGGAAGGGTTAACCCAGCTACGTGAAGAATTATTAGCGGCACCGACGCCCGCCGCGAGTCCGCTCAAGCTCAACTATCCGTTCATGATCGAACAGGCGATTCGTCAGGCCAGCAATCAACTCGTGAATGATTACGACTGCACCCCTGACTTTGCGCGGTGGCTCACGATCCAATTCATTAATCAAAACAAACGGATTCGCACGTACGCCAAGCAGTTGGATTTAAAACCACTCCTGAGTCAGGCCGCCTATTACGATGCACAGCAATTTGACGACCAGATTTTTCAAACCCGCCTGACTTTTATCGAGCAGACGTTAGCGAGTGCCAGTCAGAATCTCGCCAGCACTAGTCACGTTGAAATGACGGCCAAAATCGACAAGTGGATCACTCATCCGTTACTCGGACTGCCCGTCTTTGTCGGTATCTTCTACTTGATGTTCAAGCTCTCATTCGATTGGATTGGCACGCCACTGTCAGATTTACTGGATGGCTTCGTTTCAGGGCCGTTATCGACGACGGTCAGCCATTGGTTAACGATTGCCGGTGCGATACCGATTTTACGGTCACTCATCGTCAACGGACTGATTGCCGGCGTTGGTGGTGTCTTAGTCTTCATTCCACAAATTTTCGTTTTGTTCGCATGTATCTCGATTTTGGAAGATTCTGGCTACATGGCGCGGGCCGCACTAGTCACCGACCGTTTGATGCAGATGATTGGGTTAAATGGGAAGGCTTTTATCCCACTGATCATTGGCTTTGGCTGCAACGTGACCGGAATCATGGCAGCGCGGACGATTGAACAGCCCAAGGAACGGTTGATCACCACGTTGATTTCACCGTTTATGAGCTGTTCGGCCCGTCTTCCGATTTATAGTCTGTTCGTCGCCGCGTTCTTCCCGAGTAACCAAGCGCTGATCGTCTTATCGATTTACTTTCTCGGTATCGCGGTGGCACTCGCGATGGCGAAGTTCTACCAAGTCATTTTCAACGTCGACGATAGTTCAGTCTTCATCGTTGAACTTCCGCAGTACCACATTCCACGCGCCGACATCATCTGGCGTGGCACCTGGGATAAGGGCAAGGGCTTCATCAAAAAAGCCGGGACCATTATTTTTGCCGGGACCGTCTTGATTTGGTTGCTCTCTTCATTTGGGACCAGCGGCTTAGTCAACGATATCGACCGCAGCTTTGCAGCCACACTGGGTAAAACCTTGCTGCCGCTGTTCGCACCACTTGGCGTCACTGCCTGGCAAGTGATCTCCGCACTATTCACCGGGATTCTCGCCAAAGAAGTCATCAGTTCCAGCATGATGGTGATGTTCCACAGTGCCAATCAAGCTGGGTTGATTGCGATGATGGGGCGCTTTTTCACCCCACTATCCGCCTACGCGATGCTGGTCTTTATCCTACTGTACGTGCCCTGCTTTGCAACGATTGGGACGATCAAGTCCGAGACCGGTTCCACAAAATGGGCCGTCTACTCGGTATTCTCGAGCCTCGCAATTGCGTATGGCTTAGCCTTCATTATTTATCAAGTCGGCAGTTTGTTTATTTAACGTTATGGATGACTGGGTAGGTTGACTGATGGCCAACTGATGCGCTCCCTGATTCGACTCTCGGAGCCGGCTACCATCGAACTTTAGAAACGACCTGCTCCACTTGTAACTGATGACAAATTAGCCAACACAACCCACTGAACTTAGTATTTATGATGACCACACTTACCAACCAAATCTCAAAGGAGTCTGATTCAAATGGCATTATTGATTAATATTTTGATTATTGCACTGATTATTGGCGCAGCCGGCTATCAAATCGTCCGGGTCGTCAAGCGGGCTAAGAAAGGCAAGTGCGCAGCTTGTGATTATGACTGTGAGGCCAAGAAGATGCTCAATAAGGCGCAGAAACAGCATGGTTAATGTTGTTGCATTAGCCAGCCGCTAGATTTAAATAGCACCAAAAAAGTCGCCATCGATATCGTTTGAATGTTGGTGGCGACTTTTTAGTCTCGTCGCATAAAGAAAAGCGCCCCGCAAAAGAGCGGAGCGCTTTAAATTATCTCTATTTCATTTGATCTTCATAAATCTTTTCATACTTCTGAATGTCACCGGCACCCATAAAGACTGCAACAGCATTATGGTAAGCCGTCAATGCAGACATATCATCAGTCGTAATGATCTCACCGCCATTTGGCAACTTGGCAGCTAAATCCTTCGATGACACATCGCCAGATTTTTCACGGGCTGAACTGAAAATGTTCGTTAAGAAGACGTGATCAGCCATACTTAAGCTCTTGGCGAACCCGTCCATCAAAGCCTTAGTCCGTGAGAACGTATGTGGTTGGAACACGGCCAAAATTTCCTTATCCGGGTACTTTTGGCGTGCGGCATCCAGCGTCGCTTTGATTTCAGATGGATGATGCGCATAGTCGTCAATCATGACCATATCGCCGACTTGATGTTCGGAGAAGCGCCGTTTAACCCCACTGAAGTCCAATAATTCGCGCCGAATTTCGTCTAAGTTGACCTTTTCAAAGTAAGCCACCGCAATAACAGCTGTACTATTCAGAACATTATGTTCACCGAACAATGGAATTTCGAACTCACCCAATGATTCGTCATGGTACTTGACTTCAAATGAAGACCCCTTCGTCGTCCGTTGAATATTGACGGCCTGGAAATCATCGCGATCACTAGTCCCGTAATAGTAAATTGGTGTGTCAACGTTCAAATTACGCAGGCTTTCATCGTCACCCCAGGCAAAAATGCCCTTCTTAACTTGATTACCAAATTGTTGGAAAGCAGATTGAACGTCGGCCAAATCCTTGTAATAGTCTGGATGGTCAAAATCGACGTTGGTCATGATCGCATAATCGGGATGGTAAGCCACAAAGTGCCGGCGATATTCATCCGCTTCAAAGACGAAGAAGCGGGCATCTGGCGTGCCTTTACCCGTCCCATCACCAATCAAGTAACTCGTTGGTGCAATGTGACTCAAAACGTGTGAAAGCAAGCCAGTCGTTGAGGTCTTACCGTGTGTGCCGGCAACCCCAATACTCGTGAAGCCTTCCATCAATTTACCCAAGAATTCATGGTAACGGTAGACTGGTAAGCCCATCTCCCGGGCCTTCTTGATTTCAGGATGGTCATCCGTAAAGGAATTCCCAGCAATCACCGTCAAACCTTCATGAATATTTTCCTCTGAGAATGGCAACATTTTGATACCGGCTGCGGCTAAGCCCTTTTGGGTAAACGTATATTGCTCGATATCAGAGCCTTCCACTTGATAACCCTTATCGTGCAAAATTAACGCTAACGAGCTCATCCCAGAACCCTTGATCCCAACAAAATAGTAAACCGTCGTTTTATCCATTATGAAATAATCTCCCATATTCACAATTCATCAATCATCCGGTGAATCGTTTATTTTTAATTATGAATTGGCTTGTAATTTAGTTAAATCATCCGCAGTAAAGTAGACATCCCGTGGTTTGGATCCTTTGGCCGCTGAAACGTAGCCGCGGTTCTCCAAATCATCGATAATGTTGGCCGCGCGGTTGTAGCCGATTGAGAAGTTCCGTTGCAACTTGGACGTCGACATCGTGTCTTCATTGGCAATATAGGCCAAGGCTTCTGGCATCAAGTCGTCCTCATTACGAGCCGCCTCCTCGTGTTTCAACAAACTATCCGGCTGAAACTCGTAGTGTGGCGCGGCTTGGTCGCGAACAAACTGAGTAATCGAATCAATTTCGCTATCCACGAAGGTTCCTTGCAAGCGAACGGCGTTACTTTGACCATTACCGAGGTACAGCATGTCCCCACGGCCAAGCAAGCGTTCAGCGCCACTACTATCCAGAATCGTCCGCGAGTCAATTTGACTCGCAACCATGAAGGCGACCCGGGTCGGAATGTTGTTCTTGATCAACCCAGTCACCACGTCGACACTCGGCCGTTGGGTGGCAACCAGCAAATGAATCCCGGCTGCCCGGGCCTTCTGCGTGATTCGCGCAATGTAATCTTGCACTTCACTCGACGCGACCATCATCAAGTCTGCTAATTCGTCGATGACGATCACGATGTACGGCATTTTCAAGCCAGGTTCATGATGTTCTTCGGCCAGCTGATTAAACTGCTCAATATTGCGCGCCCCACCCGCTGCCAGCTTATCATACCGATTATCCATTTCATCGACGACCCATTTAAGGGCGGCCGAAGCGGCTTTCGGTTCTGAGATAACTGGTGCTAGTAAGTGCGGAATTTCATTGTACGGTGCCAATTCCACGGCCTTCGGGTCAATTAACAATAGCTTGACCTGTTGCGGGTTGGCCTTGTACAAAATCGAAACTAAAATACTGTTGATGAAGACTGATTTACCGGAGCCCGTAGCCCCCGCAATCAACCCATGCGGCATCTTACGTAAATCGGTCACTTGTGGTTTGCCGAATAAATCAACACCGAGTGCGACTGTCAATGGGGATTTGGACTGCCGGAACTTATCCGTATCCAGTACCTCTGACAGCATGACTGGCCGTGACTTCATGTTTGGAATTTCAATGCCGACCGTGTTACGGCCAGGAATTGGCGCTTCGATTCGGATGTCCTTCGCCGCTAAGGCCAACTTCAAATCATCATTTAAGTTAGTAATCTTGCTGACTTTGACACCGCGCGCGAGCTTGACCTGGAACTGCGTCACGGTCGGACCGATCGTCCAGTCGACCACGTTGGCATTGACGCCAAACGCATCCAGCGATTCATCTAAAGCACTGGCTTTTTGTTCGATCCAATCATCCATTTCAGATTCATTCGGCACGATTGGCGCCTTCAACAGGTTCAATGGTGGCAAATGGTACGCCGCCAGCTCTTTATCTTCCAACACTGGCGCTGCCGATTCACCACTGTGCACTAATTCCGGCTGGTCTTCATCAGAAGTCTGTTCAACAGTGGCATGTGGCGTCGGCGCCGTTACCGCAGAAGTTGCCGCGGTTGACGGCGCTGGCCGGTTCCCCGTCGTGGTGTCAGCGTGACTTTGATGAACAGACGTTGCGGAAGTCGTCGCGGATGCGGTTGTTGAAACTGGCGTCACGGCCGTACTCGATGCGGGCCGCATACCGACTGGCTGATACAGCTCATCTGGTTGTGGCGCCTGCGAACGAGGAGCTGTTGACGCTCCCCCACTCCCGTTATTGTGCGGGGTAGAATCTGTAGCGTGTGACCCGACTGCCACATCTGATGTCGATTGCGCTTGTCCATTAAAATCATCGGATTCATCGGACGCTTCGGAACCAACTGGTACATCTGAATATTCTGTTACTTCTGACGAATGTTGGTCAGTCACTTCAGACTCCTGTGTTGCAGAATCTGTGGCAGCTGACAGGAGGCGGTCTGCGTCTGAAGTTTTGGCAGCTGAAGATACCGGTGCCGCTGCTTCTGAAGTCGTTGCCGGCTGGTCCTTAAACAGTGCCAAATCAGCCTGTGCACCGTGCTCCGCAGTCATAATATCTCCGAGGGACAGTCCTAAGCCATGGGCGGGTTTAGCCGCCGCACTTTCGCTTCCCGCATCCGTTGTCGAATCAGCTGATTGGGCATTAACTTGGGCTGCTGACGCTGCTAGTTCAGGACCACTCGGTTCAAACACTTCTGTTGGCCGTGCGACTTGAGGCTCAGCGACATGCGACTGATTAATCGCCGCTGCTGACGCTGCTAACTCAGGGTCACTCGGCTCGAAGACTTCCGTTGGCCGTGCGACTTGAGGCTCAGCGACATGCGACTGATTAACGGCCGCTGCTGAAGCTGCTAGTTCAGGGTCACTCGGCTCGAAGACTTCCGTTGGCCGTGCGACTTGAGATTCAGCTACACGTGACTGATTAATCGCCGCTGCTGAAGCCGCTAACTCAGGATCACTCGGTTCAAACACCTCAGTTGGCGCTGCGCTCGCAATTGCAACCGTTGCCTGCGATGTAGCTGCAGACTGTTCAGCGGTTGCGGTGGCCTCAGACGCGTTTGCCGAAGTAGCAGCCATCGACTGACGAGTTGGCTCATTAGACATAGCGCTGTCCGCCTTATTTGACGGTGCTTGACTTAATGGCGTTTGGCTGAACGATGACGCACTCGTCTGTGGCGCTTGTAAGTCGACTAGTGGCAAATCGGCCGTCGTCTCGTCTGCAAACAATAGAAACGATTCAGGCCGTTTGTGCAAGCTGGCTTGAATTTCTAAGTAATTACGATCATCGTTATCCTGAATAATGCCCCCATTAGTTAACGCACTGGTCAACTGTGCGGGAACCCGTGATGGATGGAAATCGCCATGTGTGCCGCCATTGAACAGCGTTGTGGTATCCGCACCAGTACTGCTTGAACGGACAGGACTCGCCGCGCGGGCAGGCGTTTCAACGGCACTGGCAGCGCTAGAGGCTGCTTGAGAACTAGCCGACACTGCTGTTGGAGTTGATTGACTGGCCGCTGAATTATTCATTTGTCGTTGATTATATCGATATTTCCGGAAAAATGCCGGGCCATCATAATGGTTCATTTTCAATCATCCTAATTTTTAATGTCTGCAAGTCTAAGCAGTAAATAATGTTTGAGCGCGGTCGAAATCAAAGGCTGCGCCGACTGGTTGATAGTCTGCTGGCAAAATTAAAGCGCCGGGACGTTGTGGCGCGTTTGGCAGTTGTAATTCACGTCCAGAGACGATCATGCCGTTACTCTTAACGCCCCGCAATTCACCAGGCCAAATAATCAAACCGTTTGGCATCATGGCACCGACTTTGGCAACCACAACTAAAATATCCGCCTGCATGTTAGGTGACCCACTGACAATTTGGAGTGGTTCATCAGCACCAACGTCGGTCTTCGTAATTTTTAAATGATCAGATTTGGGATGGGCTTCGGCAGATTGGACGTAGCCGACCACAAATTTAGGATCTGTATCTAAGACTAATTCAGGTTCAAAATCGTTCGTTTGTAATAAATTATTTAATTGATCAACTTGTTCGGCAGTTAAGTGAACTTGACCATTGACATCCAAAGACCCAAGCGTCTTGGAAACGTCAAAAAAATTATAGCCCAAGGTTTCGCCACTGTCAGCGTCACTAATACGCGTGACGTTAGCATGTGTTTCAATCGTCTGGGTGGCCGTATCTGGTCGTAAGATGGTGATTAACGTGTCACCTAATTCGGATGGATTATAACTTGTAATTAACATGTGAAACCCCTTTACTCTCATTTTTAGCGTTCAGATATTATTATAGCGTATTTTACTTAAATCATACTGATTAATTATGACTTTTCTTTGTATTCTCGTCAATCATTGGTATACTAAATTTAAACAAACATTTCCTAGTCAAGTTAGCTGAAAGGAGACGCAGCATCATGAATAAACAATTACAGTATGGCGGCCTGTTAGCGGTTGGGATGGCTGGTATCGCCGGGGGCTTTTCCGTTGGCGGCCTGTTCAAGCGGTTGCGCCGTCCCACCCCTAACCAAATCCTCGGACAAGTGAAACGTGCTTTTCTTAAAGAAGCACCGATTGAAGGCTCATGGATTGAAATGAAAAAATCGCCACTACAAAAATTTGCCTTGCGCACGGATGTCTACTATGGCGGCATTACCCGCTACGAAGACGGCCAGCTGGTGCAATACGAATTTTTAGCGGACGCCAATACGGGCAGTATTTTAGATATTTACCGACTTTAAATCAAAAAACTTTCGCACTTCACAATGAAAAGTGCGAAAGTTTTTTAGTTTACATTTAATGCTTTATCATTGGGCACATACCATCCTTGAATCTGACGCACCATCGTCGTCGGCAAATAACGCACCGTAATTGTTCGCTCATGGCGGCCATCGCGAATTGAAACCTGCAGATGTGCACTATGACTGGCACGCATCCACCAGCTTTGCTTAATTATTAGTGCCTGAACTTGACTACGCGGTAGTACCCACTGTTGCCGAGTGAAAAAGTGACTCGTTTTTAAAATCAAAATCACGTCTGAACTGATTGCTGCACCCCGCCAGTTACTGGCATAGCTGCCCTGCAACACCGCAACGGCGACCCATATCGGTAGACTGATGAGCAACCAACTGAGGGATTGCCGGCTAATTTTTAGAACAATCAGGCCAAGAACCAACAATAAGCCACTCCATAAGAGCAGGCAATTGCGAATCACGGCCCACCGTGCTCGTCGATCGAGCGACGTTAAATTAGTAATCATGGTTGGTACCCAGTCAATAAAGCGACTGACTGTTGTTAATGCTTGTGATTGGGGCACGACTGGCAACAACTTCAATTCGTTATTGTCTTCAGTATCCCCGACCTGACTAGCCGTCACCACTTGGACGGTGGTCAGATGTAGCCACTGTCGCAACCAATTCTGCTGCAATTTGACAGCTTGGATACGTGATAGTGCAACGCTTGCTTCTCGTCGTTGCAACCAACCCCGCGTCACGGTCACCACCGTGGCACGTCTTTCAATCGTAAAATGATAATATTGTGCCATGATTTGAGCATAAGCACACGCGTAACTGACAAGCATGACAACGCCCACTGCCATGCTGATTTGCCAAACCGACCACTGACCCACTAGACTGGTCATCCGTCGCCAAACACCACCACGACCGGCATCAAAGACCTGCTGACCGAACCAGGCCACCACACCCATGATTAGAACGATGTTCACCGAGCTGAGGGCGTACACGTTTAAATCATGCCAGCTGACCCGTAAACGTTGTGTGGCCGGCTCTGATTGCACCGATTGGTCACCATGCTTGGATGCAGTTGCGTTTTGACTTTGACGCTGATGCGCAATTAACTCATCCCCGACCGTTTGCCGGACTAGGGGCAACTGAATGAGGTCATCTTCACTCACCTTTTCAGCGGTCTCAATAATCAGTTGCTCTAGATGCCAAGGTTGTAAAAACCACGACTGTTGCCGCTGAATCGTTTGAATCTGACGATAAGGGATATGCTGAACTTGACGATTAACAAGGCCTTTATTGATTGTAAGACCGCCATCCGTCAATCGATAAGTAAAACGCCAGTAACGAATCACCGCCAGCAGTAAGGCGCCACCAGCCATCACCCCCATTAGGCTAACGATTAGCGTTGAATAGCGCTCCCACAATTTTAGCCATTTCATTGTTAAAAAGGCGATACCCACATCCAGATAAAATGCGACTTGAATGGCTTGCCAGCTAAACTGTAGTAACGCGAGCGGTGACAAGTGATTAGGCTTCATCGCGGGCCTCCCGTGCAAGCTGCATGATTCGGTCACGCAATCGATTAGCCACTTCCGGTACCACACCATCAATTTCATAACTGTCAGCGGAAGTCGCCACGACTACCTTCTGAAGGTGTTGCCACTGCAGTAGCGGACCGGCTTCAAGCGTCACGTTTTGAATACGCCTGATTGGAATCGCAATAACTCTTTTCATTATCACACCATGATGCAAATACACAGCATCCGTTGTAATCTGATAGCGCCAAAAAGCATACCGATATGGCACCATTGCAAGTTCAACCATAATATCTAGAATCGTTAAACCGCCAACGACTACTGCTAGCCACCACCACCAATACCACCAAAGATGGCCGAACCAAACACCGATTGCCAGCAGCAACCCGATACCCCCACTCAGCACGATACTCGCGACCCAGACGTGTTTAATTTCTTTTGGCAACTGTTCTGTCATGCGATCTCCTCCAAGTTAGTCTTAAATCAAGTATCGCATACCTGAGCACGACCGTCGAGGAGCGGTTGATTTGATCTGAATCATGATTAAAAACGTGCCAATTGGTTGACTCACTACTCGTCAGCCAGTGCGCCTCCTCATTCAGCCTTCAGCAATGAGTGCTATTGGCTCGAAAAATGACATGTTTTCAACTCATCCTTAATGCAAAATGCTAACCAGCATAACCTGTCAATAATTGGTTCTCCGCCGCTGTTGTAACCGCTGGTAGCCTAGCCCAAGGCCAATCAACACACCACCGGCCACTAACATTCCCCCAACCACTGGCAGTCCGGTAATCAAACTGTACTCAGTGAAGGGCTGAAGCACCCGGTCAATGCCAATTTGAATCATGAACATCCATAAGATAAAGGTCAGTGCGTAAACAATGGCATAATTCTGAATCGTTCGGCTTAAAATAACTGCCACACTAGTGATGAAGGCAATCACTGCTAAGAATAAGATGATTCGAATGAGGACAGCGGTAATTGAATGCGTCAACTCCCACTTAGCAAAAATACCATTTGCAGCATTCACGGACAGGCCCTGAAATGACCGGCCGTTGTGAAAAACGATCATTGCCAGGATTAGATTCAATCCCAAAGAGCCGCCAAAGTTGACCACTGACACCAGCACTGCATCGCGGACTCGCATGGCTTGGTCGCCCAACTTGGTGCCTCCCGCTGAGGCTTTCCAGGCCGCTTTGGTCCTAATTGGTCGGTCAGCCACTAACATCAAAATAATGATTGGTAAGCCCAAATAAAGGACCGGTAAACTGATGGCACCATGACCACCCATTCCGAGCATCGTTGCGAGTGCTGACGTCAGTAACCACTTGGCACCCATATAATTGCTGAATTCTTCATAAGCTGAGATTGCGAGGTCGATTTGTGGCAACAACCAAATCAGTGCGACCATGGCAATCATCCGATAATCACGACGACGCGTGTCTGTTATTATGTTAAACAAATGAATCTCCTCCTTACATCTTTGAGACACGCACTAATTTTGCTAGTGCGCGGCTGGCAGCAACCGAACAATCAATGGTTTCACCATTACTGACCGTCAGCTGGTGCAGCCGTTTATTGATCACAGTGATACAGGTCTGATTGACAACGATTGATTTATGACAACGATAAAAATTTTTATTGAGTGTCGCTGCCTGCTTAATCGTGCCATAATACTCAAATTGTGCATTCGCCATATGAACGATCAACTTATGCGGAACCTGAGCACTTTCGATGAACAAGACCTCATCAGCACGCACCGACCGCACTTGTTCCCCAACTTTAAACTGGACGTACGCCGCTTGGTGGTGCTGAGACGACGTTAGCCTGGTTTGCGCTAAATTTAAAATTTGAATCAGACGGGCTTGTAGCGCTTCTGGCTCGTCCTTATTAATGAAATCCAACACTTCTAACTGATACTTAAACGTCAAGGTCAGCATTTCAGCATGCGTCGTAATAAAGACGATTTTACAATTCACATCGACCTGACGTAATTTTTGCGCCAACTCAATCCCATTCATCGGGGTGCCGAGTTCAATATCCAATAAATACAACCGCTGATGCTGATTGTCAGCCTCTGCTAATATCGCTTGGGGGTCGGCCGTTGCCATGGCAATTCGCATATCAAGTTTTTCAATCATCAGGTAGCGACGCACGATCGTATGAATCTGTTCAAGTTGTTTGACGTCATCCTCACAAATATAAACATCAATCATCATGATCACCCAGTTTGACTGTGATTCTCTGGGTAAAGTGGTGTGCCGTTACCGCGGTGTCCAACATGTAAGCGGCGTGTTGGTCGATGATAGCCTGCAAATTGGTTAACCCGAGTCCGCGGCCGGGACCGTTCGTTGAGAAATTCTTGCGTTTTAATTGCCATAACGGCGGTAATTCCGTGTGAATGGTATTCCGCACCGCAAATACTAAGCCGTAATCATCAGTCATGATGGCCATTTCAATAACCGAATCAGGCTGGTGGGCGGTTGCCGTGACGGCATTATCCAGCACAATTCCCAGCGCGATGACGAGGCTGACCGGATCTGCGCCAACAGTCGGGACGGTTTCTCGGCATTCGAAACGCACCTTGGTCCCCGTATCTTGGGCAGCGCTGAGTTTATTAAACACCAGACTCTTAATTTCTTTTACTTGTAACCGGCCCAGATCCTCTAACGCGTATTTTTCCGAAGTGAGTCGCGAATTGACGGGACGCAAAGCTTGGTAATAATATTTTTTCAAACCATCAATATCATCAGTAGCCAGGTATTCATCAAGCGACAACAACATATTCTGATAATCGTGCCGGAAGCGTCGTAGCTGATCATAATGGGCTTCCACTTCATCCGTATAACGGCCATTGCTGACCAATAATTCCTGCTGGTGCGTCAAAGTCGCCGTTTTAAGCTGCATTTGGTGATGTTCCCATTGTAACCAGATCACAATCAGGCTCACGGTCGTAAAGAAGACTAAGTCGAACAACACACCCGGACTTTTCGGATAATTACGACCGGTAAAATTAAGATATTCATAGACGATCAGTAAGGTGACGACGGCTAACACGGCCTCAGTAAGCTTAAACTGTTGTAGCCCCGGACCGGTCTTTTGCGGTCGATAAATCAGCGCTAACAACCCACCGACCGCAATTCCAAGTATCATCGTCAACCCGAGCTGCCAACTGGTCTGGCCAATCATCTTAGCGAACAGTGCCGCAAAGTGACTCACAATCAACAGGATGAGGGTACACTCAAAACTCAGGACTACCGTCGCCTTGATGTCAATCACCTCTTGGTCTGGCCCGCCGATTAAAATCATCACACCTGGTACCAATAACATAATTGCAGTATTCGGCCACACGAATGCGGTGATGACCGCCCATACAATGAATCCACCGTCCCACCAATCGAATCGATACCGCTGCGTCACGATTTTGGCAAAAGCGCCTAACAAGAGCCCCTCAATAATAATTTCCAACTGTATCATCTGTACGCCTCCATTCTGTCGTCATCTCTTGCACTTGCTTACACCTATCTTATCAATTCCAGCCGGCAATCACTATTTTTATCGTAAAACCATCGTTTTTAATCATTATCGACTCATTTTTGAAGAACAGGAACAATCATGGCCAAGTTTAGTTGCAAGCGCACCATCAGCTCATCAACATAACGGCACTAGCCTAGTTTCGGCCAGTCCGCGAATCGACAAAAAAAACAGCGATCTCTACTGAGCATCGCTGCAATTGTCCCCTTACTTGGCCGGGAATGTGGCAATAATCTTATAAATTGGGCCAAATTGGCTGAATTTTTGTTCGTATTCTGTTTCGACGTTGTCCTCAGGCGTTGCGACCGCGTGCAAGTCCAGCCAGACTTGTTCAAACTGCATGCCGAAGTTGTTCATACTCGTTAATGAGAACTCAAACAGGCCCCGGTTGTCGGTCTTAAACTCGATCTGGCCATTGGGCTTCAGCACTTCTCGATAGCCAGCCAGAAACGACTTGTAGGTCAAGCGCCGTTTTTCATGACGCGACTTCGGCCATGGATCAGAAAAGTTCAAGTACAGGCGGTCGACTTCATGGGGTTCAAAAAATGCCGTCACTGCCTGGCCATCAGCGTGCGCCAACTGCAGATTTGGCAAGGGTTCTTCAACCAACTTCTTCAAAATAATGGCGATCACCGAAGTTTGAATTTCAATGGCCACGTAATTAATTTCTGGGTGGCGCTTAGCCATTTCAATAATAAATTGACCTTTGCCGCTCCCCACTTCAATCTGTAACGGTTGCTGCTTGGCAAAGCGACTCTGCCACTGACCTTTCAATTGCGTCGGGTCCTCAGTAATTAGTTCGGGATGGGCCGCAATCAATTTGGGCGCCCATGGTTTGTTTCTGACACGCATAACGTTGACTCCTTCTTAAGCTTAATTCAGTAAAATAGCCGCGAATTCCGACTGGGACTCGCGGCTATCGGTAACTTGTCATTATACTTCGTACTGCGATAGTTCTTCTAAAAAGATGATTTCGTGGTTCATCTGATGATACTGGTTCCGATAATAATTGTCCTTGATATTCAACAACAAATTAATCTTGGCATACCACACGACCCGTGTTCGTAGTGCGGTGGTCATCGTCTCGCCGTAAGCACTAAACCATTGTTGCCAGTCCTTGAGTGGAATATATTCGCACAACAAGAGACTAATATCTGATGCTGGATCGGCAAAACGTGCAGAATCCCAGTCAACTAAATAGAGCTGCTGGCGATCAGATAACAACCAATTCTTATGGTTGAGGTCCCCATGACAGACCCGATATTTTGCAACGGGTAGGCTTGGCAAAGTTCCTTTTAATTCTTCTAGGACCCGTGCCATCAGCGGGTGATGTCTCAAATCATCAGGTAAATCTTGTAAGTATTGTTGAATAAAATCTTGTGGTCGAACGCTCTGACCACCGACTTTTCTTAACATCCGGTGAAGCAACTCGGAATTGTGCACACGTGCCAATAAATGCGCCACATCAGGCAGCCGCATTTGTTGCTTCGTTAAAGTTTGACCGTTTAGCCACTCTTGGGCCGTCAACGTATCCCCACTTGAGATACGTTTCGTCCAGATCAATCGCGGGGTAATTTCTTCCATCGACAGCGCCGCTAGGAACGGCGAGGCGTTTCGTTTTAAGAACAATCGTTGGTGATTTTTTTTGCCCATGAAAGCCTTATTCGTATTCCCATATATCGGATAAACGTCCCAGCCATCATCAAGTTCGAAATCCATCAGCCCCACTCCTCTCAAAATTTATTTAATGTCACATTATCATTTCACTTAACATGATTATTTCACTTAACAATCACATTCTATAGACGAAAACCGCATCCGTCAAGTCCTTTTTAACCCTTGATACACCAAGGTTTTAAGCTAATCTAACTTTCAGATACCAAGTAACTAAGAGATAGATTTCAATGACGTTGATTACCGCTAAAATGCCCACCTGAGCTAACGGTGCGTTGCTTATCCAAAACGCCACTAAAAAGATAATTCCGGTCAGTCCCAAGACGTTTCGCAAGAGCCGCTGGAAGTTTTGCAGACGTTGTTTCGTCGTTAACGGATAAATGTGCGTAAAAACTATATTATCGTATTGCTTGTAAAACGGCAACAATTGGAACCCAATCAAATAAATAAAGAGCACGTCTAATGCCATTGCTAGCCAGCCATGACCGCTGAAATACAACAATATCGCACCAATAACAGTCAGGCGAACCACCAGTCCACTAAATTCGGTACCACGTAACATGCCGCGGGTATACAAGTAGCCAAAGGCGTGTTGTTGGTCGCGCGGTAACCATTTGAGTAACCAATCTAAATACCGACGCCGTTTGACACTGCCCTGGACCATTGGCACATCCGTGAATAAATTGAAGAAACGGTAGATCCCCAGCATACGGTTGGCCTCGGCCTTGATATCATCCCGCCAAGCAATCACGGTTGTCGGCCAAAGTCGTTGATGTAGCAAACGTTGTCCGGCCGCTACCACTAGCGCAAGCACCAGGCTGAGCCATGGCGTGATCAGCAGACCGAGTGCAAGCACGACTAACGCCAATGCCCAATTACCCAGCTGCAGCCAACGTCGCAACTTCAGCGGGATTTGGTACAGACGCGTCACACTTAACGTTAGTTGCGCATCCTTGAGCGCAAGCTGTGTCACGAGCAGTGCCAATAACGACCAACCGGTAATCTGATCGACAATCATCAACAGCGGCACGGTCAGTCCAACCAAAACAACTTGCACGAGTTGGGCCAGCCACCAACTGTAGCGCCAGGCGCGAACGAGATAGTCATGCACATCGTGTTCGCGCGGTAACAGGAACACCGTGTCGGCCGGTTCTAGCAGCGTCGCCACGTGATTCAGCCCCAAGCCAGCCCATAATATGAGGCCTAAGACGTACACGAGCCAAGTACTTTGTGGTCCGAGCGTCTTCAACCAGTTGGAATAGGCCAACCCAAGACCACCGACAAAAAACATCAGGGCAATAACGAAGTGGTCATTAAAGACCAGCCGTAAGTAGCGCAGCATCCGTCGCAAGTGTTGCTGTAACCGGGTTTGAAATAACTCACTCATCGCGGGTCACCCCGGTCAATGAAAGGTAGATGTCATTCAGTGATTCACCCGCATCCGGATAATTAGCTTTGATTTCCGCGAACGTCCCCTGCGTTTGAACCTCACCCGCATGTAGCAAGACAAACTTATCACACGCTTTTTCGGCCGTATCCAGGACGTGGGTCGACATCAAAACGGCCGCACCCTGTTGCTTCACGTCCGCAATCAGCGCTAATAAATCATGAACGGCTAAGGGGTCCAGCCCTAGAAATGGTTCGTCAATGATGAACAGCTTGGCGTCCGTAATGAAGGCGCAGACGATCATGACCTTTTGCTTCATCCCCTTAGAAAAGTTAGCTGGAAACCAGTCTAACTTATTCGCTAACCGGAAAGTTTTAAGCAGGTCGTTTGCGCGTTGCCATGCCTTGGTCTGGTCCAAACCATAGGCCAACATCGTCATTTCTAAATGTTCTTTGAGTGTTAATTCTTCATATAAGATGGGTGTTTCAGGGATATAAGCGATCTGCCGCTTATACGCTTGTGGGTCTTGGGCAAGCGTGACGCCGTTGAGACTGATGGTCCCCTTCATCGGCGTTAACAAACCAATAATATGGTTAATAGTTGTTGACTTACCAGCCCCGTTTAATCCAATCAAACCGACCAGCTCGCCTGGTTTGACTTCAAAACTGATATCTTTTAGGACGGGAATTTGCGAATACCCACCAACTAAGTGCTGTACCGCTAATGCCATTACGTTAACCTCTTTCTGTGTTGGTATAAGTGTTCCTATTATAGCATAGCTCCGGCTGGAATCCGTGCTGGAGTCATTCAGACGAATCGTCTTTAAAGAAAATTCAGCATTTTCGCCCACCACGCCATCGTGTTTTGATTGCAGTCGCGCCGATAGTGTATAATGAACCCAACTAATAAATAAAGAAGGTTATCATATGACAGCTTTTGAACCAAAACTCGATGACGATTGTATCTTTTGTAAAATTATCAAAGGTGATATTCCAAGCTACACGGTATACGAAGACGACATGGTCAAAGCTTTTCTTGATATCTCTCAAGGGACGCCCGGCCATACGTTAGTCGTTCCTAAGACCCACGTCGCTGACATCTTCGGCTATGATCGTGACCTGGCTAGCATCGTTTTTGCACGGATTCCTGAAATTGCGCGGGCAATCAAGGCTTCTGACGAAAACATCATTGGCATGAACATCGTTAACAACAACGGTGCGGTCGCTTATCAATCCGTCTTCCATTCGCACTTCCATCTGATTCCGCGTTACAGCGATAAGGATGATTTCCGGATGATTTTCAAGGATAACGCTAAGAAATATGATGAAACGGACTACACGCGCCTTCAGAATGCCATCAAATCTGAATTAGCACACTAACCGAGGAGGACGCCCATGGCAAAATTTATTCGCAACAGTCTAATTGGCTTAGGCCTCAGCGCCGCCGCTTACATGCTGGTCAATCAGAAGACGCCCAAAGCGGTGTATCATGACATCAAAAGTTACGTCCAAGACGTCTTAGATGCTGCCGACAACTTACAAGATGCCCGTGAAGAATTCAGTGATGCCCAATCGGACCTCAGTGTTCAAATGGCCCATGCTGCTGAAGTGTTCGATGATATTCAAACGGAACTCGACAAGTTTCAGTTTCAAATCGAACCCCACGTGGCGATTATGAAGAAACGCGCGGAACATCTGCAGTCGACTTTAGACCGACTGACTGGCGATGATACTGACCCTCATCAGCAGTCCTAAACCTGAATCGTGAAACCCTAATTGCTGGTTTCACGATTCTTTTGTTTGGTATCCGAACAAGCTGGTTTCGTTTAAATTCACTGACACATTAGGTAAACTTTATGAAGACGCTGTGAAATCTCTGAATATTTTGTAAAGATTTCCATATGCCTGCAGAAGCTTTCATAGTTATGGTATAGTAGTCTGTGAAGTCTGCTGATGCAGAACGATTTCAAGAATAGGATGTGTTTTAAGCATGAAGAAATGGCTCATTGCCCTTGCTGGTGTCTTACTAACCTTCACCTTGGCTGGTTGCGGTAGCAAGACCGTTGCAACAACTTCCGGTGGTAAAATTACCGAAAGCCAATATTATAGTAGTATGAAGGGTACCTCCTCTGGTAAGCAAGTCTTACAACAAATGATTTTGAACAAGGTGCTTGAAAAGGACTACGGCGACAAGGTTTCAACGAAACAAGTTACGAAGCAATACAATACTTACAAGTCACAATACGGTAGTTCATTCTCAACAGTCTTAACCCAGAATGGTTTGACGACCAAGACCTTCAAGGAACAATTACGTTCTAACTTACTATTGAAGGAAGCCGTTAAAGACAAGGTTAAGATCACTGACAAGGCTTTGAAGAAACAATGGAAGTCTTACGAACCTGAAGTGACTGTTCAACACATCTTAGTTGCTAAGAGTGCCACTGCTGACAAAGTCTTAGACGCCTTGAAGAAGGATTCTAGCCAAGCCAACTTCACGAAGTTAGCTAAGAAGTATTCAACTGATACGACCACTAAGAACAAGGGTGGGAAGTTAGCTGCCTTCGATAACACGAACACCAGCTACTCATCTAAATTCTTGACAGCCGCATTCAAGCTGAAGAACGGTGAATACACCACTTCTGCTGTTAAGACTAGCAACGGTTACGAAATCATTCGGATGATCAAGAACCCTGGTAAGGGCAAGATGTCTGATCACACTGCCGAATTGAAGAAGCAAATTTGGGACAACGACATGAGCGACTCAACTGTCTTACAAAACGTTGTTTCTAAAGTGCTTAAGGGTGGGAATGTTTCAATCAAGGATAGCGATTTGAAGGATATCTTATCGTCATACCTCTCAACCTCATCTTCATCAAGCTCTAACTAATTTTTAGCTTATTAAACCATCCGGACCTGTTTAGGTTCGGGTGGTTTTTTTGTGTGCTGACTTCAATTGAAAAGCTGATTGGCAATGATTATGCGTCGTGCTAGTTATTCTTTAGCACAAGAGATGATAAGATCATGCCACCGCTTGGCGTACTGTTCGTCAGCCGGTGAGCTCCCTACTCCGACTTCCAGGGCTTCTGCTCCTTAGTCGACTATGCAGGTTTTGCAAATGTTCAATACTGTTGACGGTTTCTAGAACTAAAATACGAATAAAGTAACTTAAAAATTATTGAAAATCAGTCTCAAAGTTGATTGCTAAAACGACTGTTTACTATGAATCAATATTCAGTCCACTAAAAAGTTGGGTCCACACATGTCTGCCTTTCGAATACAATCCAGGCTGGAAGGTATTCTGGGCAAGGCCAAGTATTTTCAGAGTGTGAGGTTCGGACGGGTTGGGACTGAGGATTAGCCTAGCTAGAGCGTTAAGCGGCGAACTTCCGCTTGGCGTTCTGGCGTAGCTAACCGGAAGTCCCTGTCTGACCCGAACACGTTTCGTCCATATCGCAGCCAGCGTGAAAGACCAGTATTTAAGACGTGGGTTGTCGGCTTAAATCTGTGTCCACCACGTTCCGGTCATTGCCCAGAATGCCTGGAAGCTGTTGTAGGACGCGTCTATCCATTAGTTTTATACTAACTCGCATTGTTTCCAGCGGTCCTAAGCTGGCTGCTTTTGAACTTAACAATTGGCATGATTTAATCATCTGTAGTGCTAATGATTAGTTCATTCTAAGGACGCTATTTTTTTGATTTCGGTATCGTCGCACGCTGTTAATCCAACAAGACTTGCAGATGAAGTTCCCCCACTCTCATCGCAAGTAAACAGTGCGCTGCCTTCAGTCTGTCGCCTTGGCAAGATAACGCCTTGCTAAGTCGTGCCAATCAGCAACATGCATAACGCTAGCTGGATTCGGATGGTTTATGCTAATCTAATGTCAACGATACGCTACAAGTAATATTCTGGCCAGAATTTTATTATCGTTACTGTATGTTGATTGATGAGCGCAGGCGCGAACAGCAAAAAAGGAGCGAGCTATCATGAAAAAAACAGTGATTACGGCAACCATGCTGCTAGGCTTACTGGGAACCCCTGCCATTACGGCGAATGCTGCATCCAGTGCGAACACGAACACTACTCTAGAATTGACTGAAAACACGGGTCCAACCGTTCCAGTCGACCCAACCAATCCAACGAATCCCCAAGATCCAGACGATCCAGATAACCCCGCCACCGGTAATACCGGATCCTTAACGTTAGACGTTGCACCTAAAACCTTTAACTTTGGTTCCGTTCAAACGTATGCGGCCGAACACACTTACAAGGCCGTTGCGACGGGCAGTGGCTATCAATACTTGCAGGTCACTGATAATCGTGGGACTGACGAGCAAGGCTGGACAGTGACCGTCGAACAAGACCAAGATTTAACTGAAACCAGTGGTGATGCCTCACACGTCTTAACTGGAACGACTATTCACGTGCCTGCCGGGACTGCCCGTAACAGTTTGGCAACTGACCCGACCGCCGCTGACTCAAATCTGAATGCAACGGTCGCCAACGTTACCAATACCAGTGGCGCAGTGACCGTCTTCAGCACGACTGCGGCAGAGAACGCGGGAAAAGGCACATCGGTGAAAGCCTGGGATCCAACTGATGTCACATTGACCATTCCTAAGAATACTGCCAAACCAGGAACCTACACGAATACGTTGACTTGGACGTTGACCGCCAACGTTTCAAGTTAGCACAAGGAGGGATGGCCCATGTTCACCCGTGTTAGCATCCGCGTTGGACTGGTTGTCCTGGGACTAATCCCTATTGGATTGACCGCCACGGCAGCAACTACGACTGGTACCGTGACTTTTCAAGATGACACGAGTGCCACTGCCCCTGTCGACCCAACGAGTCCCAACATCCCATTAACTCCGGCTGACCCCAATAACCCTGCAACTAATAATACGGGGACGTTGACGCTGGACGTTGCGCCCAAAAGTATTGACTTTGGGACGGTCACGACTTCCAATGCTGCCAAAACTTACAATGCAACTGGAACCTATTATCAGTACTTGCAAGTTTCAGATAAACGCACCACTGCCAACGGTTGGCAAGTCAATGTTAAACAGGATCGCACGTTAACTAATGATAGTAATAATCACGTGCTCACTGGCGCGGTGATTCATTTGCCAAAAGGGACCCCACGTAATTCCTTAAATGAACCCGCGTCAGCCGCCGATGCCAACCTTGTCACTAACGCCGTAAGCGTTTCCAATTCAGACCAAGTTGTTTTTAACGCGTCAAATCTCGCCGGTGTCGGAAAAGCCACTTCGACCACCACTTGGAACGCGAACGCCGTCACCCTATCCATTCCCAAGCTAACTGCTCGCGTTGGTAACTATACGAACAGTCTAGTCTGGACGCTAGTCGCCGCGACCACCAACTAGGAGGGTATCATGAAAAAGTTAATGTGCTTATTCGGCGTAATCGGTGGCTTGGTTTTCATGAGTCTCACCTCAGGACAAATCCAGGCCGCCGATGCCAATGCCGAAGTTCAATACAGTGTGAATAAAATCAATCCTGGTCAAGAAGTTGATGCCAGCAGTCCCTTTTTCGACTTGAAGGCCAAGGCGGGAACGACACGTCAAATTCAAGCGCGTATCTACAACCCAACTGACAAGGAAATTACCGTCAAGACCCGTTTGCTGACCACCTTCACGAACGACTCAGGTCAAATTGCCTACACCCAAACGGCGAAACGATACGATCCAAGTTTAAAATATCGTTTTGATCAAATCGCCAGCTTAGCTCGTGGCTCTGACAAGGTCACCGTCCCTGCCAAAAGTAATCGCGTCGTGACGGCGACTATCAATATCCCGAAGAATTTTGATAACGGGGTCATCTTAGGCTCATGGTATTTCGAAAAGACGGGACAAGGCACCAACACTGCCACTAAAGGGGTCAACATTAACCAAAAGTACAGTTACGCTTTAGCCGTCAAACTAACGGCTAAAGAAATTGCACAACCCAAACTGACTTTAGGTAAAGTCACCCCCGGATTACGCAACTACCGCAAAGTCGTCCTCGCAACGATTCGCAACCCAGAACCTGCCGTGGTTTCTAAGTTGAAACTGACCACCAAAGTCACGAAAAAAGGAAGCACCAAGGTCCACTACCAGAATAAAAGCGACCACTTGATCATGGCACCAAACTCGAGCTTCACTTACCCAACTTTCCTGGATGATCAAAAGATGCGCGCTGGCGATTATACGTTGACTGTCACCGCGACCACCACTGACTCAAAGTGGTCTAAGAAGACTTGGCGCTGGACTCGCGACTTTACGATTACGAGCGAACAAGCCCGTCAAAATAATCAAAAAGCCAAAAACGATCCAGCTGCGCCAATCAGTATCTGGTGGTATGTCTTAATCGTCGTGGTCATTGCGGGCTTATCTACCGGAATCGTCTATTTCATCATGAAACGTCACCATCATGACGCTTAATGATTGCAAGCAACTTTCAATTTGAGACCCGAGGAGGTTACCATTATGGCGCAATTTAAGCAGCTGGTTTTGGTGTCATTGGGCATCGGACTAGCCCTCGCTGGTGGTTGTCGGAGTCCCGACGCCCACGCGGCGACAACTACTCAGACGACCGTGAGACTATCTGACTGGCAAACGGGGACTGATCTGACTAACTTTCAGCACCCACATCCCAATCAATATCTGGCGGTACCCAATGTTATTGCAACGGCTAATCAACAAGCCTCAACCCAGGCACCGCACCAGACAAGGCCGCGCGCCTTATCAATACTACCGCAAACTGATGAAGCCCATCAGTTTCTGGCCTGGTTAGGGCTGGTCATTGCGGGCTTGACCGGCTGGCTGGTATGGCTCAAACAACGCCGAAGGGAGTGATTCATTTGCATCGATTACGCCAATCAGTGACTGCTTGGCTCGGATTGCTGATTCTCTTGATGGGCCTGTTCGTTGTGAACGGGGGTGCCATCTATGCAACCGCGACCACAACGGCCACCCCACTTAAATTTCAATCGGCCCCAGAAAAATTAGTTGTCGACCAAGCATTCACGATTCAACTCACTTTACAGGATCCCCAGGAGCAGCAAATCGTGGTCACGATTCCCGAGGCGCTCACTGTCAATCAAGAGCAAACGCGCCAAGCCAACAAACAAGCCCTGGCCGACCTGGAGTTTGATGAACAGCAACGCCGCTTGACCTTGACCGTCTCAGATTCATCACCCACTAGTACTTTTGATTTGGTACTGACTGCTCGCGAGGCTAAATCCTACCGATTGACTGCCAAGGCGCTGATTAGCGGACCACCGTTAGCTGCAGTGTCTGATAGCACCGACTCAAGTGCGGATAAGTCGATGACGCAAACCATCACGGCCGAACCACTCACTTTCACGGTGACGCCTGCCAGTACCGAAACATTGAGCCAGCCATCCGCCGACGTCAATCTTGAGACTTCCAACGATGCACAGGCGGATGATAACAGTTCAAGTGCTGATTCAGCGCAAGTGTCAACCGAGGATGAATCAGCACAGGATAACGAAACTGATGATACCCAAGGGGCCGACTCGTCATCCCAAGTTGCCAGTGAATCCAGCACAATTACTAACAGTGACACTGAACTTGATCGCGCTAAAGCATCGGATTCGTCAGTAGCCACTGATGAGTCGTCACCAACAACCAAGGCAGCTGATTCAAAAAAAGCGAGTGACATTGCAGCCGCAGCAATCGTAGTTAACCCAGATGGGAGCACCACCGTTTCAACTTACGATGACTTAAAATCAGCCTATACGAATACTGCCGTCACGACGATTAAATTAGGGGCATCGATTACCCACACTTCAACCAGCGCAACAGAACTGGGCACACGCACGACCAGCCTCACGATTGATGGTCAAAACCACAGTCTTGATCTGGGTATCGGGAACTTCACGCTTGGTACCACATCCACCGCCCAGACGATGACACTAAAAAACTTTGCGAGTATTCGCGGGGCAATCGCCAGTGGAACCAGTAGTGGCGGTACGGCTGGCCTTATCCAAAGTGGGGTTGACGCTGGCACCAATGCCGGTGGTGCCCGTTGGACAATTACAGTCGCCGACCTGATTACCACTAGTGACGTCTATCGGCTCGTCAACGCGCCAGGTAATCAAGTCAACGTCAGCGGTTCTGTCACTGCTACGACCGTCGCCGAAAACATGATTACCGGTGGCATGACTTTTGCCGCTAGTAGCACCTATGTTGGTCGCAAAGCCAGCAGTAGTGCTGCAAATAAGGCGTTCTTCAACTTTACCGCAACCAGCACGGTCGGTACTGGGAACCGGAAAGTCAACATTGGGAGCGCAGCCAATGTCAACTTGTTGGGAAGTACGTCGGATGCGACGCGTGGGATCTTCTATGATCAGTATGATGCCGTCAACGTGGAGACAAACGCGATACTAACGGCTAAGATGTATGGTAATGTTTATCGCGCAGAGACTGCCAACACCTTCACCGCCAACGCTGGTAGTAAGGTTACGTTTGAAAACCTAGCCACCACCAGTAGTAATGCCCTCTACTACGTCACACCGCTGATTCCCCTTGGTAATAACAGTACGTTTACGGTCACTGGCGGTGAATTGTACATTACCAGTAGTGGCTCGGCCCCAATCTTCGGCGGCTACATGTCCGGTTTGAGCGTTCTGCTAGATTCCCCAAAGGCCTATGATATTAAAAATACGGACTTTGCGCTCCTCGTTCAAACCGGCTCCATCGTGGAGACCACCATCAAGAGTTTCAAAATCACGAATAGTAACCTCAGTATGTGGTCATTATCACTACTGAACCTGCTGAGTGCGAGTGTGACCTATCAAGGAATTACCGCAATTGAACAAAACGGGGCCCTGATTACGAACAGCGGAAGCGTCTTACCTGGACTGCTCACCTTCTCCGCTGCCCGTCGAATTGCGAACACCCTCGCATTACCCACGGTCCAATTCAGTTCACCGTATACGAGTGATTTGAACGCTCAGCTCGTGACCAATGCGGATAAAAAGGTTCGTGTTCGCGTCATTACCGGTTATACTGAATCGAACGGCGCACAAACACCGGTCTATGCAGGTGCTGGGACTGCCACCGTCAAATTGACGGATGATCAGGGTGCATCGCAAACTGGCACGACCGACAGCAGTGGTTACGTTAACTTTACTTTAAACCACTTTCCAACGGCTGGTGCGACCATGACCGCTCAAGCCACGACCACATACACTTCTGACCCTGTCACGATTACCGTGCAAGATAAAACACCGCCAGATCCAGTGACGGTTAAAGACGGCAAAATTGTTGCGGATCAAAAGACGATTCAAAGTGGTTCTACAACGACGGCGGGTCACACGCTGCGTTATACGGTCAACGGAACTGCCGCTACTGATAGCAGTGGCAAGGCCATTACAGCGACTGCTGCCAGTGATGGAAGCTGGTCGCTCGCAACACCAGCAACAAAATTGAAAGCTAACGATGTCGTTCAGATTTTTGTCAAAGATGGTGCCGGTAACGAAAATCCCGTCACTAGTACCACGTATCATGACGCCACGTTTGCCGCTGCAACGCAATACACCGTTGCCCCGGCGATTGGTCCGACTGCCCCAACTGAGCCTGAACAACCTGGTACGACCAATACCAGTGGTCAGGAAAACAGTGGCACTGGCAACACGGGGGAACTGCGTCTGGATTATGCCCCGAGCCAGTTTAACTTTGGCAACGTCACCACGAGCATGACAGCCAAAACCTACGCTGCTCAGCCAATTAACGGAGTTGCCAAACAATGGCTCCAAGTTTCAGACAACCGGTTAGCCACTCACGGTTGGACCGTCACGGCCCGTCAAGATGTCCCCTTCACTAGCACCAGCGGTCATCAGCTCACGGGGGCGGCGTTACGAATTCCTGCTGGCCAAACTTATAATGAACGTGCCAGTGGCCAACTTAAAAGTTACGCCGTTAGCCTCACAACCGCTGAACAACCCGTCTTCGCGGCACCTGCAACTGCCAACATTGGTAAAGACATTTCAACCAACGTGTGGCAGCCTACCCAAGTGCAGCTGACGGTTCCCGGCAACACCGCTAAAGCGGGACAGAGCTATAACACGACTGTTACTTGGACGCTGACTGCAACTGTTACAAACTAATATGATGTATAATCCTGACTACCACAGCTTGAAAAGGCTCGGCAACGTTCACCCTAGTGAGTGTTGCCGAGCCTTTTTGGATGCCAATCAGCGTTTAGTCTCCAAATTTGGACGCAAACGCCGTAAAACGCTCCTCTAATAATGGGCGATTCAATATCTGTTGCCACCAATCAGTTGCGACTGGAATTGCAGGATGACCAGCCGCCGCTAATGACGCCGCAATCGTTGCAATGGTGTCAGTATCGCCCCCAAAGTTAGCAGCCGCGAGTACCGTCTCTCGGGGTGTTTCATAATTCAACGCCAACCAGCACGCCGCAAGCAGCGTATCCACCACATAACCGGTGTTGCGAACATCTGCCCGACTAGTCTGTTTGAAATGAGACGAGAACAACGGCTGATAGGTGTTAAGTTCACTCAAAAGCGCTGGGGCTTTAATCGTCGCAGCTAATAACTGGTGTACTTCGATGAGTGCCTTTGATAACTGCTGTCCCTGATGAAGTGCATGTAAGAGCTCACAATAAATCAGACTAGCCATGATTGAGCGAGGATGCCCATGCGTCACTGCTGTATAACGATGAACCCGAGTCAACCGATGTGCGATACTCGAATCTGACTGCAACGCAGTCCCCAGTGGAGCCATCCGCATCAGTGCACCATTGCCATTCGCGTTAAGCGAGCAATCGCCGCACTGAACCGCTGGTAATTGATTGATGGCAAAATCACGAATTGCATGGGCGCAGGTACGGCCTATATCAAACATTTCGCCACGTGGCGTGTCCGTTCCAAATCGCATGTACGATTCGAAGCGACACATCAAGTCATCGTAGTCGCCATCGACAACTAAATTTTCAACCATCGCTAGGCTCATCGAAGTATCATCGGACCAAGTTCCAGCGGGTTGTTGCCAATACTCGCTAGCAATCATCGTTGTTATTGGCGAATAAGTATCCCGCTCATGATTTTCAGCGGGCAATCCCAGCGCATCACCGACGACTGCCCAACGTAACTCGTTAATAATTGCTTGTCGTTGCATTTTAGTCAGTCCCCCATCTGTCAATCTACTTTTATCCATAAATTTGTCGTTAACCACGCGTTGTGCTAGTTATTCTTTAGCCTTAAAGATGGTTAAATCATGACAAGTTGGCGTCCTGTTCGTCAGCCGATGCGCGCCTTATTCCGACTTCCGGGGCCGGCTGACAACGCTGGAACAGGGCGGACATCGATTTGAACTCACGCAGAAGCCCACTGCGCAATTTCAAATACGAGTCTTCTTCTAGCCCGGGAAGACCACCCGGACAAGAAGAATTTCGCCCTTGAGCATTGTCAGCCAGCCCCTCCAGTCGGGAACCCGCTCGAATGGCGGATGAACGGCCACCTATCTGGGTACAATTGGCCACTGAATATTAGGAGACAGGTCCTTCGAGCAACCTTTTTTAATCGATATTGATGCTGCTTTATGACATTTTGGTACTGAGAAGATTACTGAATATGATCGCCGGATATTAGTCTTGAATTTTGTCGATAAAATTACTTCCGTTTAGAATTAACGACATTGCTATCTCAAACGACTAGAGAAAATTCTGACAAGTTCAGTCAAGCTGCTTGTCAGAAGCCTTAAAGCATGGGTAAAAAGTTAACTATTGTTAGAACTAGTCTGACAGTTCAATATCAAAATTCCCGTGTACCAAGGAACCAACGACTAATTCAATAAAAAGTTGAGTACGCACAGGTCTGCCTTTCGAATACCATCCCAGGCTGGAAGGTATTCTGGGCAAGGCCCAGTGGTGAAATTTCACTTAGCAAGCGTCCTTTGCTTGGTTAGTGAAAGACCAGTATTTAAGACGTGATTTGTCGGCTTAAATCTGTGTCCACCACGTTCCGGCCATTGCCCAGAATGCCTGGAAGCCGGCCCAGGACGCTTCCACAACAGCAAGTTTACGCTAAGTCGCACTTCTTCCAGCGCGTCTCAGCTGGTAGCACTTGAACTTAAAATTTGTCATGCTTTAACCATGAATCATGACAAATTAACTAGCACAATGCGTAGTTAACCATATTGTTCTAACACATCGTAATCTGCCGGTTATTCACAATAATCTTACCTTCCATAGCTAACTGCTTAAATTGACGGCTGAGCGTCTCCGGCGTAATTCCCAAAATATTGGCGAGTTCCTTCTTTTTAAGCGGTAATTCAAAGACGACTTGTCCAGATTCCACCGCAACATCGCGCAAATAGGCCATCAGACGGTCCTTTGCATCCAATAGATCACGGCGCATCTGATTTTTCTCAACTTCAATCAATTGGTTGCCAAAATTGTTGATCATCGCTAACGATAAACTGGCTGATTCTCCGAGTAACTGCTGAAAATCAGCGTACTGAATCGAACAAACCCACGCATCACTAGTCGCTTGGATGTAACCCTGATTTTCATGCGGTGCGAATAACCAGCGCTGACCGACCACATCACCAGCATGTAGTAAGTCAATAATTTTCTCCTTGCCATTATCGGCTAACGCATAGACTTTGGCCGTCCCCTCGTCCAAAATCAGCATCCCTTCTTGGTGGTCCAGCGGTTGTCGGATCAGTTGGCCCTTTTGAAAAAACTTGCGATGGTGCGTCACTGTAATCAATTTAGTTTTAATCGTTGGTGACAGCGGCGCGAAAAGTGGCGAGCGACTAATACAATCCATTTTTGAGTGCATAAATTTCCCTTTCTTGACATATATCAATTTTAATAAGCTTAGAATAGCATATAATGGACTTATAATGAAGAATTGGAGGAATCATTCATGACTAAAAAATACGTTGCTAACATCGTACCACTAAACGCAGAAGGCATTGGAACGGCACCCCATGGAACCGCCACCTTTGTTGAAGACGGCGACCAATTACACGTGGCGATTGAAATGTTTGATACACCTGCAAATACGCAACACTGGGAACATTTCCACGGTTTTCCAGATGGTAAGGCGGCCCAAATTGCCACGATGGCGCAGGATGCCAATCATGACGGATTTGTCGACTTGCCAGAAACTGAACCAGTCTCAGGGACAACGATGGTGCCATTTGACAACGCCCCACACCACATGGACGTGCCAAATGACAACTACCCAGTCGCTGACGCCCAAGGCCACTTTGCCTACGAAATCGACGTGCCATTAGCTGATTTACAAGCAAAGTTCAAGGAAGTCTTTGGCACCGATGATTTGGAACTCGACAAACGGGTCATCTACATTCACGGCGTCCCACAAGACTTGGCTTTACCAGCCACCGTTGCCGGTGAAGTTGGCGCCTACGATGCACACGTCACCTTACCAATTGCGGTTGGGAAGATTGAAGTCGCAGACTAAACTAAAATTTGAAGTAAGCTAAAACATA